>JAGHSB010000203.1 GCA_018066075.1 Candidatus Treponema scatequi | reverse complement strand
ATATTGAAAAAAAAAGCAAATATTTAGTATATTTATAGTAATATTTAATACAGGTGGAGCTGATTATGGCACAAAAGGTAACTATTATTGGTGCTGGAGCTGTAGGTTCGACTATTGCTTACACTTTGACTACTCGGGGACTCGCAACAGAAGTCGTTTTAATTGACATCAACAATGAAAAGGCGATGGGCGAGGCCATGGACATCAAGCAGGGGCTTCCATTCTGCCCGGCAGTAAATATTTATGCCGGTTCGTACAGTGATGCAAAAAACTCTGAAATCGTAATTTTGACTTCGGGAGTTGCAAGAAAACCTGGTCAGACAAGACTTGATCTTGCCCAGACAAACGTTGACATCACAAAGACAATCATCCCTCAGATTACAAAATACGCACCGGATGCAAAATACATCATCGTTGCAAATCCATGCGATATTCTCACATATCAGTTTTATAAAACTTCAGGACTCAATCCAAATCAGATTATGGGAACTGGAACTCTTCTTGATTCAGCAAGACTCAGAGCAAGAATTGCTGAGTATTATTATCTTACTCAGTCAAATGTTCACGGATATGTTTTTGGTGAACACGGAGATTCTTCTTTTGTTCCTTGGTCGCTTGCAAACATTTCGGGTGTTCCTGTTTCAAAGTATGCAGAAAGCGTTGAAAAGAAAGATGATGTTTTTGCACCTCTTGATTATGCAGATGTTGAAAACTACATGAAAAAATCAGGAAGCAAAATCATCGAAAGAAAAGGTGCAACATATTATGCGATTGCTGCAAGTACATGTCATCTCGTTGATTGTGTTGATAATGTTATGGATTCCACGCTGACTGTTTCTTCAATGCTTAACGGTGAATATGGAATTGACGATGTATGTATGTCAATTCTCTGTGTCGTTGGTCCTTCTGGAATCAAATCTCATCTTGTAGCTCCGCTTACAGATGAAGAAATCATGAAACTAAAACACAGTGCTGATTGTTTAAAAGACGTAATCAAACAGTTGAAATTTTAATATGCCGAATTGATTGGCATGACAGAGGTTTTGATGGAATTTAAGATTGAACATGACAGCATGGGCGAGGTTAAAGTTCCTGCTGATAAATACTGGGGTGCTCAGACTGAGCGCAGTCATGAAAATTTCGAAATTGGAATCGGACTTGAAACAATGCCTCGTGAGATTACGAGGGCTTTTGGTTATCTTAAAAAGGCTGCGGCGATTGCAAACAATTTTCTTAAACCTGAAAAGATGACTAAAGAAAAACTTGATGTCATTTCGAAAGCATGTGATGAAGTTATAAGTGGAACTTTAAACGATCATTTTCCGCTTGTAGTATGGCAGACAGGAAGCGGTACTCAGTCAAACATGAATGCCAACGAAGTAATCGCAAACCGTGCAAATGAAATTGCAGGTAAAAAACTCTGTCATCCGAACGATGACATCAATATGTCGCAGTCATCAAATGATACATTTCCTACAGCACTTCACATCAGCGCAGTTTGCGTAATCGAAGACAAATTAATTCCTGCAATCGATACTCTTGTTTCAACTTTCAAAAAGCTTGAAAAAGAAAATGAAGGAATCGTAAAGTCAGGAAGAACTCACCTTCAGGATGCAGTTCCAATTTCTTTCTCTCAGGAAATCTCTGGCTGGCGTTCATCACTTGAACGCGATAAAGAAATGCTTCTTTCTTCTTTGCCATATTTGAAGCAGCTTGCTTTAGGTGGAACTGCAGTCGGAACGGGACTTAATGCTCCGAAAGGTTTTGATGAAAAAGTTGCGAAGGCTGTTTCTGATTTGACAGGAAAAGATTTTGTTACGGCTCCAAATAAATTTCATGCGCTTACATCAAAAGATGAACTTGTTTTTGCACACGGAGCGATTAAAGCTCTTGCCTGCGATATGATGAAAATTGCAAATGATGTAAGATGGCTGGCCTCTGGTCCTCGTAACGGTCTTGGAGAAATTCACATTCCTGAAAATGAGCCGGGTTCTTCGATAATGCCTGGAAAAGTAAATCCTACTCAGTGTGAAGCTGTCACAATGGTTGCAGTTCAGGTTATGGGAAATGATGCTGCAGTTGGATTTGCTGCAAGTCAGGGGAATTTTGAATTGAATGTATTTATGCCTGTCATTGCGTATAATTTTATTCAAAGTGCAAGACTTCTTGCAGAATCCATGTTATCATTTAACAAGAATTGCGCTGTTGGAATTACGGCAAATAAAGAAAAGATGCATGACAATCTTTACAATTCTTTGATGCTTGTTACTGCATTAAACCCATATATCGGCTATGAAAATGCAGCAAAGACAGCGCATAAAGCTTTTGAAGAAAATATTTCATTAAAAGAAGCATGCGTAGCTCTTGGCTTTTTGACTGCTGAAAAATTTGACGAAGTATTTAAACCAGAAGACATGGTAAAATAACAGGAGTAGATGATGAAATTGAAATCTAAAAACGGAACTACTGTTAAGTTAAGAACAATTTTAACGGCAGCTTTTGCAGCATTAACAGTAATGTTTGCTGGCTGTGCTTCAATGTCAAGAATTCAAAATATGATTAACAGGGGAGACAAGGTTGGTGCCCTTGAACTTCTTTGCACAAGACTTTCAAGAAATCCTGCCGATGAAGAAGCTGTTCCTCTTTTTGTACAGATATATCCTTCTGTTATAGATGAAGTATCGCCAAGAAAAGAAGTAATGCAGGTCAGAAGGGATTTTGCAAATAAATACAATACTTCTGAAATTAATGCAATTAAAAAAATTCTTGATTCGATGTCAAAGAAAAACGGAATTCTTTATCAGTCTGATATTTCAGCTGTTATCAGTGAATCATCAAGTATTATAAACTCTTATGCACAGCTCGTTCGTGTTCAGAAAGCAGTTAATCAGCTTCCTGCATCAATTGGAAATGACAAGACTGGAGTATATACTGTTGAAAAAATAAGAAATAATTACACCAACTCTTATGACAATGCAAAAAAAGAACTTGGAGAATTTTACTACAACATTGCAGAAGCATATTATCCTGGTGATACAATTGATGACAGAAAAACTGTAATTGCAATTTATAAAATGGCTTCTTCTTTCTCAATCAGCTTGAATGCAATCTCTGATAAACTTGCTTCATTAAATTATTTGATTGCCGTTGATCTTTTAAATCAGAATAAAAACGGTGACATAACTAAGTCTGAACTTCAGGAAATTATGGGATATCTTGAAGATGCCGGTGATTACGAAAATGCAAAACAGCTTTTAATCGAAGTAAAATATTACCTTGCCGGATTGTATGAACAGGAAAATTCAATCAGGTCTTTTGAAGAAGCCGGAAAACTTTATGAAGAAATTTCTGGATATAAAGATTCTTATTATAAAGCCCAGCTCTACAGATTCTATATTACAATCGGAAACCTTAAGAAGAGTTATAAATCTGGAAACATTACTCTTTCTCATGGAAATTATACAAACTTTAATCTTCAGAAGACTGAATTACATGATACAAATGGTTCTACTTATTTTAGAGTAAATAATAAAACTTCAAAAGTTGATATTTATTCAAATGATTACAGAACTGTAATTTATCCGGGATCTATCATCAATGGTGAATCAATTGCTTCTCAGGATTATACAAAGTTTAAATATGGTTCTAGAAATCAGCTTGATTTTGAATTGAATTCTGAAGGAAGAATAATTGCAGAAGGAAAACTTCTCAATCCGAGTGATGGAAGCTATACAGAAAAAGAAATTTATGCATATGTTCTTAAAAATGTTTCAAACATCTATCCAGAGTTCTCTTATGAATTCTATGAACTTAATTCTCCTGATGACCTGAAATTTTCAACAGCAATCGGGGCAGGAAGAAAGAAAGTTGCATATGCAAATGAAACATCAAGATGGAATCCTAAAAAGTCTTATACATTAGTTAAAGTAACTCAGAAATATTATACAGTAAAAGCAAACGTTCCTTCTGTTCCTATTAAAATGTTTGCCGCAGATAAGAATGTCGTATTATCAAGCAATGTAAAAGATGTATGTCCTTACTATGTTGAAAAAGTTGATTACGGTCGTAAAGCATATTTCGTAATCAGTTCTGATTTGACTTATGATGAAATTGTAAGTGACTTTAAAACTGCAAGACCAAGAGACAATAAAAACAGCGGTGCTACTGGCTTGAGAGTAAATCCTGAAATCGAAAGCAAATGGGGTCGTAATAATACTTTAGTAAGTGCAATTACAATTTGTGACAAATATTATTCAATCAATGATATTTCAGGAATCTACAACTGGATTAAACCCGGAACACAGATGGCAGTTGAAATTAATGAAATCGTACCGATTTCATTTACGTTGAGAAGTGTTTATGACAACTCATATGCAGTTCTTTCGCAGACTGGAGATGTTTCTTTTGTTGCACAGGTAAAACCTCAGCCAGCACCAGTACAGCCAGCTCAGGCATCTCAACCTGCACAGAACAACGGCAATGGTAATGGCAATGGCAATAGCAATAGCAATGGCAATACTAATCTTGCTCTTGAACCTGCTTTGACAGATTCGCTTGTATTTATCGGACCACATGGTACATATCCTGCGACTTCAATTTCTGTAGACAGAGGAAGCGGAGTAAAGACATGGTATTTTGATATTCCTGCAAGTGACATTGAAAATTGTACTGCTTCATGGAATACTTCTGAATATAAGTCAGTTACGATAAACGGAATTCAGATGACAATGAAATCAACTGTATACAGCTTTAGAGATGTATGTGGAAATACAATCAGCCTTGATACAGTTGATGCAAAAGGAAATCGCGTTCACAATCTTCTTCTTGTAAGAAAAAAATAATTATTACAGAAGAATTTGAACTATGAAATCAGGCGGGAAGCAATTGTTCTTGCCTGATCGAGTTCGATATTTTCTACGGCCTCGCAAAGGCTTTTGAATGTCTCAAGTTTATCTTGAGGCATTTTTTTTGTCTTAAGCTCATCAATTGTAATATCGATGATGTCGAGCTCATTGAGTTCGCATGCTTCGATAATTTTTTCTGCAGCCTGACGGAGTTCTTCTGGAGTTATATCATCTAATGCAAGGTTTGCACTTCCGTATTGAACTGTTTCTTTAAGAATTTCTTTGTATGAAAGAAGGAACGGAATTAATTTTTCTGTTCCGAGCTTTAATTTTGAAACAATCTGTTTTTTCTCTGAATGAACATCTGTCTTCTGGAAAAGTTTTCCAAGCCTTTCGAGTTCTTCTGAAAGGAGTGAAAGTTTGTCTGCACCAATTATTCTTGCGCTGCTTTTCAATGCGTGAACTTTAATCGTGTAGTTTGGAATGTCTTTTGAAGTGAAGAACGTTTTTATGTCATTTGCAATTGAATCAATTGAATTGTAGAACGATTTGATTGTTGTATGCCAGATTTTGAATCCGCCTGAGTTTTCTACTGCATCGATACTGATTTTGTCTTCTGAGATGAGAGGAAAGTCAGCTGGAATTACGTCGACGTTTACAAAAGTGTCTTCTGCTTCTGAAGAGAAATCTGATTGTGAGCCTGCCATTTGAGAAGAGGCACTTGGAGTGACATCGAGATTAGAAATTCCATTTGATGCAACTTTGTATTCTTTGATGAGGTCAGGGTTGAGCCATTTCTGAAGAGCGGCCGCAAAGTCTTTAATCTGAACAGGTTTAGCAACAAAGTCATCAAAGCCTGCTTTTAAGAACATGTCCTGTGCTTCGGAAACTGCATTTGCACTTAATGCGATGATTACATTTTTGTTGTCTTCTGTTTCAGCTGCACGAAGTCGTTTCTGAGTTTCAATTCCATCAAGGCCAGGCATCATGTGATCCATGAAGATGATGTCATATTTTTCTTTTCTGTTTATTACGCGATGGATTGCATCATATCCAGATTCAGAACTTTCAAACTGTACTCCGAACTTTGAAAGCATTCCGTGTGCGACATCGAGATTAACCTGGTTGTCATCAACAACGAGGATTCTTGCCATTGGAGCTTTAAAGTCTGCCTTGAATGTCTGTTCCTGAAAGAAGCGTGCAAATTCTTTTTTGTTGAGAATCTGGTTTGTGTCAAAGTGAACTAGTGCAGAGTTTTTAATTGGAACTGCACACTGGAATACTTCTTTGTATTTATTTGAAATTGAAATATTGTTTACAGGATCCTGTGGGATTGTGACAGTAAAAATCGATCCCTTTCCGTATTCACTTCTTACTTTGATTGTTCCGCCCATTAAAGTGACGAGGGATTTTGAAATTACGAGGCCAAGGCCTGTTCCTTCTTTCTGTCTTGTGACTTTCATGTCTACCTGCTGGAATGCGGCAAAAAGCTTTGAAAGGTCTTCTTCTTTGATTCCTGTTCCTGTGTCACGGATACTGATTCTGAGGCCTGTTTTGTTTTCGTGCTTCAAGAGATCTTCGACGCGGATTGTAATTGCGCCTTTGTCAGTGAACTTGGCTGCGTTTCCGGCAAGGTTAAGTAATATCTGGCGTATTCTGATGTCGTCGCCGTTGAGAATTGCAGGGAGTGCAGGGTCAGCTTCGAGAAAGAGTTTAACAGGTTTTGGTCCGATTTTGACTTTGATGACATTTGAAATATCGTAAAGGAATTTGAAGAGGTCATAATCAACAGGAATGATCTGCATTTTTCCTGATTCGAGTTTTGAAAAGTCGAGGATGTCGTTGATGATCTGAAGGAGGCTTGTTCCTGATTTGTAAATCTGGCTCACATAGGAACGGGCTTCTGGATTGATGTCCTTTAAGTTGAGTGCGAGTTCTGACATTCCGATGATTGCGTTCATTGGAGTTCTGATTTCGTGACTCATGTTTGTAAGGAACATCGACTTCATTTTATTTTCGTATTCTGCCTTGATCTGAAAGTTGTGAAGCGTATTGATTGTATGGTTGATGTCGTTAGAAAGAGAAACGAATTCTTCTGTATCTGTCGGGATTGTCATTCCGTGGTTGAAGTTGCTCTGAACGATGTCATTGAGTGACAGGGTAAGACGCTTCATGTTTTTGATTACGAGTTTGTTTACGAGGGTAGAAACGGCAAAGAAAATTATGAGAAGAATTACGAATGTAATGATGATTGTAAAAATTAATGAAAGGTTTCTTCCTTTTTTGATTTCGTTGTCAAAGAGAACAGAGAAAATATAAAAGCAGTCTGACTTTGCATACATACAGTTATATGTCTTGTTGTCATAATTAATTTCGAAGCTTTGAAACTCTGGGAAATCTTTTTTGAAATTTTCTCTAATGAAGTTTTTGTAGTTGATGTTGTAGTCGCCGTCAGGTTTATTCAATACATTCAGATTGATGTCTGTAAGAAGATAAAATCCGTTCTGACCGACTCTTTCGTTTTTAACTGATGCAACTGTAATTGTTTCAAGGATTTCAATCAGGTCTTTCATTGTATATCCAACCTGAACGAAATGATCATAGTCGTATTTTACTGCTACGTATTTTAGTGAGATTCTGTCATCCTGCGTAATTGATTGATAATCCTGCAGAAGTGAATCATTTCCTTTGAACATCTGCATGAAGTACTTTGACTGTTCTCCGGAGTTCATGTCAAAATTTAATGAACGTTGTACGCTTGTGTTTACGATAATTCCAGCTCTATCTATGATGTGAATTTCTTCTGCAGAATGTTTTTCAGCAATTTTTTTTAAGAGATCTGTCGTAATGTCTTCATACTTACCGATAGTTTTGATTTCGTTTGAAATTGCATAGGCTGCAGAAACTAGGTATTCGTCAGAAATTGTCTGAACTGATTTTGTTGTATCAGAAAGTTTTTGAACAAGAAAGTTGTTTACAATTCTTTTATAAACTTTGTTCTGAATTGAAAAATTTGTAAAGGCTGTAGTAACAAAAAGTGAAGCCATAATAATTGTCAGCCAGTAATAGAATTGCGAGGAAATTTTTTTATTCATAAAAACCCTTTTTATATTATTCGTGTACGGCAAAATAACCGTCTATTCGTGAGACGAGTTCTATCTGTCCGGAATTTTTTAATAGATATCCTTCTGGTTTTAAATTGAGGGCAATTTTTACCTGTTCTGGATCTGAGACTCCAGTTAAGAAGAAAACAGGAACGTTTTCAAAATCTTTGTTCTGTCTGATCATCTGAAGAGTCTGTGGTCCGTTTGTAACTGGCATTTCATAATCAAGAAGAATCAAATCAGGTGAAACTTTTTCAAGCGAGGTGAGAGCTTCTGAGCCTGACTTTGCAACTGATATGCGGTATTTATCCTTGAAAAAGTTTGTAAGCGTTCTGAGGAAAATTGGATCATCATCAACGATTAAAAGTTTTTTTCTTGTATCGATGTTGACAACAGGTTTTTCGTCATTAAGGCAAATACCTTCGATTTTATTTATTTCATCAGAAATGATTTTGATGAAATCTGATTCAATGATTGGAGTAATAATATATCTGATTACATTTGCATTAAATTTTCCATGAAAGTCTTTGCATTCTTCTTTTGTTCCGTAAAGAATGTATTTATATTCCGGGCGGAACTGAAGAAAAAGATTTACTGTATGCTGGTCTTCGTAAGTGAGGGAAGAAATGCTTATGATTACAAGTTCGGGGTATGTTGTTTCTGCAAAAGTTTTGAGCTGGTTGATGTCATAATGAAGGAACTTGGCTGGGCGAAGTCCTGCAATTTTGTCAAAAAGCTTATTTGTTTTTTCATTAAAATTTGCAATGTAAAGAATTTTCTCGTTATTTTCCATAATAGTAAAATTATAACACGATTTTGATTTGTTGTGGTAAAAAGTAACGAAATTGGAGAAAATCGATGCTTTTTGGGCAAGTTCCACTTATCCTGAATATTCCATAAAACCTCAAAATATTGTAAGATATCCCTAATAAATCATTATATTATAGTAGAACTTCGTTTCGGAGCATGCTTATGACATTTTCATATTATCCGGGTTGCACTCTCAAAAATAAGGCGAAAGAGCTTGATTTTTTCGCGCGTGAAAGTGCGGGGGTGCTGGGGTTTGCGCTTTGCGAGCTTTCTGAATGGCAGTGTTGTGGTGGAACTTACCCGCTCGCCAAAGATGAAATAGCAACTAAGCTCTCAAGTGTGCGTGCTCTTTCTGATGCAAAAAAATCAAATCATGACTTAGTGACTCTCTGTTCTGCCTGCTACAACGTTTTAAAGCAGGTTAACTTTGACATGCAGAATGATGAAAATATTATCCTCAAGGTTAACAATTATCTTAAGGCAGACGGATATGAATATCACGGTGAAACAAAAGTTGTTCATTACCTCGAAGTTTTGCGTGATGTAGTCGGCTGGGACAAAGTTAAAGAAGCTGTTGCAAAAGCAAACGGAGGAGACATAAAAAATTCTCCGTTCTTCGGAAAGAAAATCGGAGCTTACTACGGATGTCTTTTGCTTCGTCCTTCAAAAGTGATGCAGTTTGATGATCCTGAAAATCCGCAGATTCTCGAAGACTTTATTAAAGCAATTGGTGCAACTCCGGTGATTTATGCCGAGCGCAATGAATGCTGCGGTGCATACACGATGTTTGAAGACGAGAAAATTCCACAAAGCAGAACTAAAAAAATAATTACAAACGCAAAAGAGTTTGGTGCAGAATTTTTAATTACAAGCTGTCCTCTCTGCCGCTACAACTTAATCAAAAATCAGAACGAAGAAAAAATCGACATAAAATATTTTTCAGAGATTTTAGCAAACGCTCTTGGTATCAAGGGGGAAGCAAATGCTTAAAAGTGAAATCGAAAATTTGAAACTCATGATTAAAGAGATGAGTGGAACTGATACGAAAAAATGCATGGTGTGCGGAAAGTGCAGTGCAACTTGTCCGAACTATGATTCGATGGAATATCATCCGCATCAGTTTATTCAGATGGTTGAAAACGGTGAAATCGAAAAACTTTTAAAATCGAAATCGATTTATGCGTGTCTTTCATGCTTTGCATGTCTTGAACGATGTCCTCGTCAGGTTGAACCGACAAAAGTAATTGAAGCTGTGAGACATATTGTTGAAGCACAGAGAGGTCCGCATCACCTTGATCCGAATGATGTTCCAGAGTTTCTGGATGAAGATATTCCGCAGCAGGCTTTGGTGTCAGCTTTCAGAAAGTATAAAAGGTAAGGAGTGACAAAAAGTTTATGGAACGAATTGGTGTATTTGTTTGTCACTGTGGTACTAACATTGCAGGGACAGTTGATGTAGAAAAAGTTGCCGAAGAACTTTCTAAAGTTGACGGCGTTGTATATTCCACTCATTATACTTACATGTGTTCGTCTGCCGGACAGCAGATGATTGAAGAACACATTAAAAATGATAAACTCACTGGAGTTGTTCTCTGTTCGTGCTCACCTCGAATGCATGAAAAAACTTTCAGAGCCTGTGCAGAACGCGCGGGACTCAATCCTTATAAAGTAGAAGTTGCAAATATCCGCGAACAGGATTCATGGGTTCAGAAAGATGTCGAAAAGGCAACTTTTAAAGCAATTGCTCTCGGAAAAGCAGCAATTGCAAAATCAATTTTAGATACACCGCTCACACCGGGAACAACTCCAGTTACAAAACGCGCTTTAGTAATCGGCGGTGGAATTGCGGGAATGACTGCAGCGCTTGATATTGCTGATGCAGGTTTTGCCGTTGATATCGTTGAAAAAACTGTTTCAATCGGCGGAAAGATGGCGATGCTTGATAAAACATTCCCGACACTTGACTGTGCTTCTTGTATCGTTACTCCAAAGATGACTGAAGTAAGTCAGAATCCGAACATTAAAATTTATTCTTACAGTGAAGTGTGCGGTGTAAAAGGTTACATCGGAAACTTTACGATTGACATTAAAAGACATCCGAGATTTGTTGATGAGACAAAATGTACAGGATGCGGTGCATGTATTGAAAAATGTCCTAACGCAAAAGTTCCGAATGAGTTTAACTGCAATTTGAACAACAGAAAGGCAATCAACATTCCGTTTGCACAGGCTGTTCCAAAAGTTGCTGCAATTGATTCTTCATACTGTCTTCATATGAAAGGGCTCTCAAACGGAAAAGACAATATCTGCGGGCTTTGTGAAAAAGCGTGCGGAGCTGGTGCAATCAACTTTAATCAAAAAGAAGAAATCATTACAGAAAAATATGGTGCAATCATTGTAGCAACAGGATACAATCCGATTGATTTGTCAAAGTTTGATGAATACGCTTACAACACTTCGCCTGATGTAGTTTCATCACTTGAGTTTGAGCGCCTTTCAAATGCATCAGGTCCGACAAACGGACATCTTTTAAGACCGTCAGATGGAAAAGAACCAAAGACAATCGTATTCGTTCAGTGCGTTGGATCGCGTTGTTCTGCTGACAATAAAAAAGGTCACGAGTACTGTTCAAAAGTCTGCTGCATGTACACTGCAAAGCATGCGATGCTGACCCGTGATCACTATCCTGATACTGAATGCTATGTTTTCTATATCGATGTCAGAACTCCTGGTAAAAACTTTGATGAGTTTTACCGCCGCGCAGTTGAACAGTACGGCGTTCATTATATAAAAGGTCAGGTCGGAAAAGTAACTCCGCTCTCAGACGGAACTCTCGATGTTCAGGGCTCAGATTTGATTTTGAACAGACAGGTTCACATCAAGGCCGACATGGTTGTTCTTGCAGCTTCAATCGAAGCAGACAAATCAGCACGTCCTCTTGCGACAATGCTTACAACTTCGATGGACACAAATGACTTCTTTCTTGAAGCACATACAAAACTCCGCCCGGTTGAATCTCCTACAGCTGGAATCTTTCTGGCAGGCTGCTGTCAGGGACCGAAAGATATTCCTGAAACTGTTGCCCAGTCATCAGGGGCTGCTGCTAAAGCAATCTGTCTTCTCGTAAAAGATTCGCTCAAGAACAATCCTTGCACGGCTCATTCTGATGAAATGCTCTGCAACGGATGCGGTCAGTGTGCAAACGTTTGTCCTTACGGTGCGATTACTTACATCGACAAAGATTTCAGGGGACCAAACAGAACGACTGTTACAAGACATATCAGTCAGGTTAACACTGCAATGTGTCAGGGCTGCGGAGCTTGTACAGTTGCGTGTCCGAGCGGTGCAATGGATTTGAACGGCTTCAGCAATAAACAGATTTTAGCGGAGGTGGATGCATGTCTTTAGAAAATGGAACTTGGACGCCGAAAATTGTTGCGTTTTGCTGTAACTGGTGTTCTTATGCGGGGGCTGACTTGGCTGGAAACAATAGATTGGAATATCCGGCTAATGTGAAGATTATCCGCATTCCATGTTCGTGCCGATTGAATCCGCTTTTTATCATGCGAGCATTTCAGCGCGGTGCTGACGGCGTAATTTTGTGCGGATGTCATCCTGGTGACTGTCATTATTCAACTGGAAATTATTTTGCGCGCAGACGAATGAAGCTGCTTTTTAATATGCTTGATTTTCTTGGAATTGAAAAAGCGCGTACACGAGTGGAATGGTGCAGTGCTGCAGAAGGCGTGAGATTTGCCGGAATCATGAATGATTTTGTTGCAAAGATTACTGAACTTGGTGAATGTAAAAAACTGGAGGACGTAAGATGCAAAAAGAATTAGTTTCAAAGCTGATTGAAAAGGCAAAAGAAGTTCTCTCAAATGGAAGTGCTGAAAAAGTTTTAGGCTGGAAGAAAGGTCTTTTTGAAGATGACATTACGCCTTGTGTTTTTGAAAGTGCAGAGGAACTTGAAAAAGATTTTACATACGATGAAAATTACTGCGGAAATCTCTGCAAGTATCTGATGAAACAGAAAGGTCACAAGACTGCAGTCTTTTTGACTCCGAAATATGTTTTTTCTTTGAACGAAATGATAAAAGAAAATCGTATCAAGCAGGAAGAAGTTGTTGTTCTTGATTTACCTGAAAATACAAAAGCAGAAGAAGACAGGTTTGCACGCGTCAAAGAAATTGAAGCGATGAGTGCTGATGAAAGGCATGAGTTCTGGAAAAAAGAATTTTCAAGATGCATCAGATGCAATGCATGCCGCGATGTATGTCCTGCATGTACTTGTGAAAAATGTGTATTTGATAACAACAATCTTTACACATCACAGAAAGTTGCACAGACATCTTTTGAAGAATCTTTGTATCACATTATTCGTGCGTGGCATGTTGCAGGACGCTGTACTGACTGCGGTGAATGTTCAAGAGTATGCCCGGAACACATTCCACTTTACTTGCTCAACAGAAAATTTATCAAAGACATAAATGAAATCTACGGTGAATATCAGGCTGGAAGCGATTTGGAAACAAAGCCTCCAATGTTAACTTTCAAAGAAGATGATGAGGAAGTGTGATGTATTCAATTAGCGAAGATAAAATAGATTTATTTTTTGAAGCAGCCGCAAAAACTCAGGATGTTTATATTCCGGTAGAGAACTCAAGCGGTAAAAGCAATTTTGAAAAATATGAAAAAGGAATTAAGCTTTCAAAGTGTTTAAAGACAGTAAGAAGTGCAAAAGATTTCTTTTTTCCGAAAGCAGAAAATCTTGTTAATTACATCAAGGAAGGAAAATCTTTCAAAGTTGAAGATCCAAGAAAAGATGTAAAAGACTTTGTAGTATTCGGAGTGCGCGCATGTGACGCAGCATCTTTCAATATCATCGACAGCGTTTATTTAAATCAGACTCCTGTTGATACATATTACAAAAACCGCCGCGACCACGGAACAGTAATCACTCTTGCGTGCAACAATCCTGAACGCACATGTTTCTGTTCTGCTTACGGACTTGACCCGAGCCTTTCTTCTTCTGAAAATGCAGGCGATGTTTTTGCATGGAACTGTGACGGTAAATATTTCTTTGATGCAAAAACAGAAAAAGGAAAAAAACTTTTAGAAAGTGTAAAAGATGTTTTCGAAAATTCCACAGAAGAAAAAATCAAAGACTTGCAGAAAGAAATCACAGACAAAATCGCGCAAGTTCCATTTGCAGCTCTTGACCTTGAAAAAATCAAGAAGCTTCCGATGCTCGATATGTTCAATGCAAAAGCGTGGGACAAAGTTGCAGAACCATGTCTCGGCTGCGGAACTTGTACATACGTTTGTCCGACATGCATGTGTTTTGATGTTCGCGACTTTGATAGCGGTAAAAAAATCGAGCAGGTAAGATGCTACGACAGCTGCATGTATTCTGATTTTACACAGATGGCTGCAGAAAATCCGAGACACACACAGAAAGAAAGAAGCCGCCAGAGATTCATGCACAAATTAAAATATTATCCGATGGCAAAAGAAAATGTTTTTGCATGCGTCGGATGCGGACGATGTCTTGAAAGTTGTCCTGTAAACATGAACATCGTAAAAGTTATAAAAATGTTGAACGAGGAATTTTGATTATGGAAAGAACAGAATCTTTTATTCCTTACGTAGGAAAAATTATTGATATCAAAGACGAACCTCCTGATGTAAAAACGTTTAGAGGTGTTGGTCTCGATGGAAAAAAATTATTTGAACATATTCCTGGTCAGTGTGCGATGCTTATCGTTCCAGGGGTTGGTGAATCGATGATTTCGATTACATCAAGCCCGACAGAAACTGAGTATATGGAATTTTCAATCAAGCGATGCGGATGTGTAACAAACTGGCTTCACAGTGCAGAAGTCGGGCAGGAGATTTGTATCAGAGGTCCGATCGGAAACGGATTTCCTGTTGATACAAAATTGAAAGGAAAAGATATTCTAGTTATTGCAGGTGGAATTGGTATTGCGCCGGTTCACTCTGTTGTAAATTACATGATGGATAAAAGAAGCGACTACGGAAAAATTCAGGTAATTTACGGAAGCCGCTCTGTTGCAGATTTAGTTCGTCTTGATGAAATGAAAAACGAATGGATGAAGCAGCCGAACTGCTCGATTGATTTGACAATCGACCGCGAAGAAGAAGGCTGGAACGGTCACGTAGGTTTTGTTCCACCATTCGTAACAGAATTAAATCCAGATCCGTCGATGACAGTTATCATGTGCGGACCTCCGATTTTGATTCATCTTTCTCTTGATGCACTTATCAAGCTCGGCTTCAAGAAAGAACAGATTTTTACAACAATGGAAATGCGCATGAAATGTGGAATCGGAAAATGCGGAAGATGCAATATCGGCGACAAGTTCGTCTGCAAAGACGGCCCTGTTTTCAGCTTTGATGAATTAGGGGAATTACCGCCGGAGTACTAGAATAGACTGCGGTTATTCGCGAGACTTTTTTTACAGGAGATTATATGGAAAAGGAAATGGTTGCGATTTATCTTTTTGGAAAGAAATATATGGTTCCGTCGGAGCTTACTATTATGAACGCGATGGAATATGCGGGGTATCAGCTTAAGCGCGGATGCGGATGCCGTAATGGATTCTGCGGTGCGTGTGCTACGATTTATCGAATCGAAGGACAGAACCAGCTCATGACTTGTCTTGCGTGTTCAAAGAAAGTTGAAGAGGGAATGTTCATCGCAACACTTCCATTCTTTCCTCTTGTTAAACAGGTTTATGACATTGAAAAAATAAAACCGGAACAGTCTGTAATGATGCAGCTTTATCCTGAGATTTATTCTTGTGTTGGATGTAATGCATGTACAAGAGCTTGTCCTCAGGGGTTAAAGACAATGCAGTACATCGCATTTGCACAGCGCGGAGATTTTGCAAAGTGTGCAGAACTTTCTTTTGACTGCGTAATGTGCGGATGCTGTTCTTCAAGATGTCCTGCAGGTATTTCTCATCCGCAGGTTGCAGAACTTGCACGCCGTTTGAACGGAAAATATATTCAGCCGCTTGCCCAGCATCTTATGGACCGCGTTAAAGAAATTGAAGATGGAAAATGCGAAGCAGACATCGTGGCAATGATGAACAAACCGCTTGATGAAATTAAAAAACTTTACAACGAACGCGATATTGAAAAATAGGAGAAGGCGATGTACGGAAATTATTTAGACGAAGAAGCAAAAGTTGTAGAAGCAAACCGCGAACGCAACATGAAATATGAACCAGCTCGTCTTACTGCAGAAGAAAAAGATGAACTTCTTTTGAAATTCCATCCTGACAGAATCAAAGAACAGTTTAAAGAAATTAAAATCGGTCCGAACAAAGGACAGAAAGCACCTCTCGAACTTGTCGACATGCTCGAAGCAAAACCTCGTCTCGAACCAGATCAGATTGACCTTTCAAAAATAAATTATGAAACAGATGTTCTCGTAATCGGTGGAGGCGGAGCCGGATGTTCTGCTGCAATCGAAGCAAGCAATGCAGGTGCAAAAGTTTTGCTCGTGACAAAACTCAGAGTAGGCGACGCAAACACAATGATGGCAGAAGGTGGAATCCAGGCAGCTGACAAACCTAATGACAGCCCGGCGCAGCATTACCTTGATGCATTCGGCGGCGGACATTTTGACGGAAAACCGGAACTCGTTTATACACTTACAAACAATGCGCCTTCTGCAATCAAATGGCTCAATGAACTCGGCGTTGAGTTTGACAAAGAAGCAGACGGAACAATGGTAACAACTCATGGCGGCGGAACAAGCCGCAAACGAATGCACGCATGTAAAGACTATTCAGGTGCCGAAATTATGCGTACACTCCGTGATGAAACATTCAATCGTAAAAATTCCATTACAGTCGTAGACTTTACTGCTGCAATTGAAATCATAAAAGATAAAAAAGGAAATGCTGCTGGTGCTGTTCTCCTGAATATCGAAACAAACGAAATCATGATTGCAAAAGCAAAAGTTGTAATTCTTGCAACAGGCGGAGCAGGCCGCATGCACTATCAGGGATTTCCGACATCGAACCATTATGGTGCAACAGCCGACGGACTTGTGATGGCTTACAGAGCAGGCGCAAAACTTATGTACCAGGATTCACTTCAGTACCATCCGACAGGCGCTGCTTATCCTTCACAGATTCTCGGAAAACTCGTTACAGAAAAAGTCCGCTCGCTCGGAGCAAAACTCGTAAACGCAAAAGGTGAAGTTTACATTCATCCGCTTGAAACACGCGACGTTAACGCATCTGGAATCATCCGCGAATGCAGAAACGGAAACGGAATCAAAACAGAAATCTGTGATGCAGTCTGGCTCGACACTCCGATGATTGAAAAGATTCACGGAGAAGGAACAATTTTAAAACGTATTCCAGCGATGTACAACATGTTCATCAAATACGGAATCGACATTACAAAAGAACCGATTTTGGTTTATCCGACTTTGCATTATCAGAACGGCGGAATTGAAATCGACCGCAATTGTCATTCAGGTGTAGGTAATCTTCTTGTTGCAGGAGAAGCAACAGGTGGCGTTCATGGAACTAACCGTTTGATGGGAAACTCACTTCTTGATGTCGTAGTATTCGGTCGCGTTGCCGGAATCGAAGCTGCAAAGATCTGCAAAACAACAGAACTTGCAAAAGAAATTACTCTCGACTTTGTAAAAGATTTTGAAAACGAAAGAGTAAAAGCAGGAATCAAAACAGAAATGATTTCGCCGAAAGTTCTTCCGACATACACACACGGAAACCCAGTGTTTGAAAAGAAGAATTAATTTTATTGAAGGTTTAATATGAATATCTTAAGTACAATTTTTATTCTTGTTGCGATTGCGGGGTTGATGTATCTTGCTTATCGCGGTGTGTCGATTATTTTGATTGCACCAGTTATGGCAGTTGTTGCTGCAGTCGGATGCGGTAAACCGATTCTTGATGTTTTGGGAAGCGTTTACTTTATCAAGGCTGCGGAATATATCGGAAAGTTTTTTCCTGTCTTTTTGTTCGGTGCAATTTTTGCAAAGCTTATGGAAGAAGGCGGACTTGCAGCTTCGATTGCAAATAAAATTTCTGATGTGCTCGGTGCAAAGCGTGCAGTTCTTGCAGTAATTATCGGCTGTGGAATTTTGACATACGGCGGCCTCAGTGTATTTGTTGTTGCATTTGTAATGTATCCGTTTGGTGCGGTTCTTTTCAGAAAAGCTGGAATTCCAAAAAGACTTTTGCCTGCTGCCCTCTGGGTCGGCATTTTTACTTTTGCAATGGTTGCTCTTCCTGGAACTCCACAGACACAGAACATCATTCCGACAGAATATTTCGGAACTTCAACATGGTCTGGAATCGGACTCGGACTTTTTGCAACAGCTTGTTTCATCGCAATCGGTCTTCTCTGGGTCGGCTACAGAACAAAATCATTAAACGCAAAAGGTGAGGGCTACGGAAATCATCCGAACGAAGGAAACCTCGAACCAGACGCAGCTCTCTTACCTGACTGGCGTCTTTCGTTAATTCCACTTTTGCTCGTAATCTTTTTGAACATTTTCTTGAGCAATCCTTTTGGCTGGAACTTTGCAAAACGATGGCAGATTTCTTCACTCTGGGCTGTTTCGATAGCTACAATCGCTGCATCAGTAATCACAGTCATCATCGGAAGAAAAAATATTTTAACTGCTCACGAAAAAAATGAAAAATCAAAACTCATAAAGACAATCAACGGCTCTGCAATTTCTTCAGGAACTGCAGTCTTCAATGTTGCATCAGGTTTTGCTTTTGGCTGCGTCGTAACAAGCGTAATCGGATTTGCAGTAATCGAAGATGCACTCATGAAATTGTCATCAAACGGAAACCCGCTCTGGTCAGCAGTTTTAACGACAAACATCACAGGCGGAATCACAGGCTCTGCATCAAGCGGAATTACAATTGCCCTTTCAAAATTCGGCGAACTCTGGAAGAACATGGCAATCGCAAACGGAATCTCTCTTGATGCATTCCACAGAATAATTACACTTGCCGGTGCCGGAATCGATCCTGCTCCACAGTGCGGTGCTCTCGTAACAATGTTTGCAATCTGCGGACTTTCACATAAAGAAAGCTATTTTGATTTATTTATGATTATGGTTTTAAAGTTTGCAGTTCCGTATTTATGTGTTATCCTTTATTTATTAACAGGAATTGTATAATAAATGAAAACTAAAGTTTCGATTGTCAGAGAATTTGAAATCGGTAAAGTTGAAGACACATTGTTCAGCTCATTTATCGAACAGCTTGGCCGCGCAGTTTATACTGGAATTTACGAACCCGGACATCCAGAAAGTGATGAGCTCGGATTTCGCAAAGACGTAATCAAACTCGTAAAAGACCTTAACGTAAATCTCGTGCGATACCCGGGCGGCAATTTTGTTTCGGGCTACAACTGGAAAGACGGAATCGGTCCCCGAGACAAAAGACCGACAAGACTTGACCGCGCATGGGCAACGATTGAAACAAACGAAATCGGATTTGATGATTTTTATGACTGGACTCAGAGAGCCGGCACTCAGATTATGGGCGCGGTCAACATGGGAACAGGAACTCCTCAGGACGCTGCAGATTTAATCGAATATACAAACTTTGAAAAAGGAACTTACTGGTCAGACCTTCGCCGTGCAAACGGACATGAAAAACCTTACAACATCAAGACATGGTGTATTGGAAACGAAATGGACGGCCCATGGCAGATTTGTCATCTCGAAGCAGATGAATATGCAAAGAAAGCTCTCGAAACAATCAAGCTTTTAAAATGGACAGACGATTCAATCAAGTGTGTTGTATGCGGTTCTGCTGCAAGCACAATGCCTACATATCCTGAATGGGACAGAATCGTTCTCGAAAGAACTTACGATCACGCAGATTATATTTCAATTCACAGATATTTTGAAAATCACGGAAACGATGATGACTTTCTTGCAAGCTTTGCTGATATGGATGATTTTATCAAGACAGCAGTTGCAACTTGTGATTATGTAAAAGCATACAAGAGAAGCAAGAAAACAATGATGCTTTCTTTTGATGAATGGAACATCTGGTACATGCAGAATCAGACTCCGCATCCTTATATGAAAGCTCCTCGTCTTCTCGAAGATAAATACAGTCTTCTCGATGCTCTTGCATTGGGTGGAATGTGCATTACTTTGCTTCGTCACGCTGACCGTGTCAAAGTTGCATGTCTTGCTCAGCTTGTAAATGTAATTGCTCCGATTACAACAGAACCAGGCGGCGGATCATTTAAGCATACGATTTATTATCCGTTCCAGGATATAAGTTTGTACGGACGTGGAATTTCGTTGAACCCGGTCTGCAAAACAGAAAATAAAATCACCTGTTACGGTGATGTTCCGTCTGTGATTTTTGCTGCAGTATTATCAGAAGATGAAAAGGAACTTACAGTCTTTGCATTAAACACTAGCAAGACAGAAGTTTCAGAAACTGAAATTGATCTTCGTTCGTTTGGAAAAGCAGAGATGTTCTACCGCACGGAACTTTGCGGTCCTGATTTAAATGCGAAGAACTCTCTTGAAAAACCAGACAACGTCGTTCCGCATAAAGCAGAACTCATACAGCCAGATAACGCGGTCTTGCAAATTCCACTTAAAGCTGCATCATGGAATGTAATGAGATTTAAAATTGTAAAAT
>JAGHSB010000032.1 GCA_018066075.1 Candidatus Treponema scatequi | reverse complement strand
AAATTAAAAAATAAAAAAATAAATATTAATTATAAAAATATTAAATCAATCGAAGATTCCATCGTCCAGACAGCTTATGGAAGTCGCGGAATCATGTATCAACAGCAGTACATTTTCAACGTTCTTTTACCCGGCGATTATAAAGAAACCCAGTATGAGTTTGACATCGACAATTTCAAAAACGTCCGCGATTTTCGAAAGTTGCTCACAAAAGCAAAATCAGCTAACCCGGATATAAATCTTAAAAGAAATACACAAAGCCTGAAATTGAAAGAAAAGGTGGATTATATTTCAGTTGAGGATTTCATCTAAGAAGATCACTCTATAGTGTTCTAGTAGTGTAACCAACCCAAACACACCACATCTATCATACTAGTAGACAGAATGTACATTATAGGAAGTGTCATACAATACTAATCTAATCACAATCTAATACTTATGCCTTATTTACGGCAAAACAAAAATGCGCGAATCTGTAAAAAAAGAACAAAGCAATCTGTGTCATTTAATGACACAACTTACAAATTCCATGTTATAATATTTAAAAATGTCAGCTAAATCACAAAAACAAACGACATCTAAAAAACAGCCTGCTCACCGAGAAGACAAACGCCGTCAGTGGCGCGTGTTTGAAATTGCACATTTTATCCGCGACAATTACTATCCTAACGCACCAAAGATTCAGAAGACGTTTGAGCTTTCACGCAGTACTGTCATGCGCGACATTTCATTCCTCCAGGATGACTACAAGATGCCGATTGAATACAGTGAGGAACACAAGGGCTATTATTTTACTGACCCGACGTTTGAGATTCAGAGTGTTATGCTTTCTGAAGGAGAGCTGCTTTCGATTTCGACGATTCTTCCGCTGATGGAACAGTATAAAAACACGCCTCTTGAGGCAACATATAAATCCCTTATGAACAAGTTTATCGAGATGATGCCGGACAAGGTTTCTGTTTCGTCATCATTTCTTGAGTCAGACATCAAGTTCATTTCGGATCCGCTTCCGCAGATTGACGAAAAGGTTTTCAATTCTGTATTCGATGCCATTCGTACAAGTTCCACCATCAAATTTAACTACCGCTCAATCAGCAGAACGACTTACACATCAAGACAGTTTGACCCTTACAAAGTCATCTGTCAGAAAGGAAACTGGTACACGATCGGCTGGTGCCACAAGCACGAAGACATCGTAATTTATTCCCTTTCACGAATTAAAGACCTCGAGAAAACCGGGGACACATTTGAAATTAAAAAGAGTTTCGCTCTGGATAAATATATAGATTCGGATTTTGGAGTATGGCTCAACAAGGAAAAACCAGTCACAATCGAACTGGTCTTTTCTCCTGACGTCAATACTTTGATTCTTGAACGAACATGGCATGCCAAACAGAAATGCCACCAGAATAAGGACGGTTCAGTCTACCTGAGTTTTTCGTCAAATCAGATTCAGGAAACGCTGCACTGGGTTATGAGTTTTGGAAGTCGTGTCGAAGTCATCAATCCGCCGGAGCTTAAGGAGATGATTAAAAAAGAAATTGCTCTCATGAGGAAAAAGTATTAAATGAACTATCTCTATCTTTTATGTATTCTCATTTCTTTGAGCCTGTTTATCTGGTTTTATATTACTGATGTCAAAAAGAGCATCTGCCAGAACGTCATGGTTACGGAACACTATCGCGCAATCGAACTCACAGAGCGATACAACGAAACACGTGCCCCAATGCACGACCTCGGAAAAATCGGTGTAGATGACGCCATCTTAAGAAAGCGCGGCAAGTTTACCGAAGACGAATATTCAGTAATGAAAAAACACTCTGCCATCGGCGGAAAAATGATAAAAGACATTTTAACAGATGTAGAAGAAAAAGACTTCGTAAAAGTTTCCCAGAATGTAGCCCACTACCACCACGAAAAATTCGACGGCTCCGGCTACCCCGACGGCCTCAAAGGCGAAGAAATTCCTCTATCAAAGAAGAATCCGGCAGCCATTTCGACCCAAGCTTGTCCGAAGTTTTCATGACCTGCCGAGATGAACTTGCAAAATATTACAATAGTGCAGATAAAAAATAGTACAAAAA
>JAGHSB010000018.1 GCA_018066075.1 Candidatus Treponema scatequi | reverse complement strand
GTTCAGGAGTCTTGAATATGCCTCTGAAATATAGAGTATATATTTTTTTGGGAATTGTTTGGATTTTGTTTTTAATCGTTAAATTTTTTCTTGATAAGGTTTTTGATAAAATCAGAAATGAAGATATTAAAGATAATGTTGGCGAAGAAAAAATTGATTATACTGATTTTGAAGACAAGATGTTTGAGCAGGTTCAGGATGGCAAAAAGTATCAGCACTTTTTGAATATTGGTAATCGCGCTGATTGTGCATTGATTCGAAGCATGCTTTCTTCTGCTGATATTTACAGCTATACAGAAAATGAAAGAGCAAATACTATGTATGGCGGTTTTGCAGGTACAATAAATCAGATGTTCTGCATAAAACTTTACATTCTCACAGAAGATTATGAAGAAGCACTCGAAATTGTTACAGATTTTATTAAAAGTAAAATAGAAAGGCTTTCAAAAAAATCGGATAAATCGAAATTTGAAAAAACGTTAAAAACACTTGCGAAAATTGCAGCTGCTCCATATCTTGTTGATAAAGAAGATGAGCTTCTTGGAATTAAGATAATGCCGAAGGAGAAAGAGAGTTTGCGCGAGGAGTGACTCTGGTATTACAATTGAGCCGGGTATTACGATTGAGCCAGGTATTGCAATTGAGATTTTGGTAAGGAGAAATCTTATATTGTCGAAAAAAATATTTTTGTCTGCGGTCTGTTTTATATTTGGAATTTGTGCGTTTGCCGGCGGGAGTACTTTTCATGATTCTTTCAGTTACAAAGGAAAGTGCATTGTAACTGAAGAAGTCATCAATGTAAGAAGCGGTCCGGGAACTAATTATGAAAAATTGTTTCAAGTTAAAGCCGGAGACATTGTTGAAGTAATTTCAAAGTGTGATGAAAAAATGTACGCAGATGATGCGTATGCAAACTGGTATAAAATTAAAAAAGACGGTCAGACTGGATTTATGTGCGGCCGATGGTTCAGCGGTGATTTTCTGAAAGTTTCGTTTATTCCTGAAAGTAAAGCAACTTTTTATATGCCTCCACAATTTGAAGAAGCAGAAGGTGTTAGTCTTGGAAAGGGTTGCATATTAAATTTGCGTAGATATGCAAAATATGGAGCAGGATCTTGCTTTTACTCTGATATCTGCAGTGTGACTCCTGATCTCAGCATAGAGAAAATTGTTGCTGCAGATACTTTCTGGGAAGGCGGCGATTATAATTATGTTGAGTTTAAGTTTGAAAAGATGACTTATGATGTTTATAAAGGTGAATGGCAGTCTGGTGGTCATAATGAAAAAGGTAAGATTGTAATTACGACAAGATCAAAATGGTCAGGACCAGAAGAAGTTAAAACAGAAACAGTTCGCTGGCCTTAGAAATTTCACCTGAAAAAAACTTATAGTCAATATCTGCAAAAATTGTTATACTATAGTTATGAAACACGCAATGCAGAAATTACAGGATGCGGCCAGAAAATTCGGGCCGCTTTGTGTTGGTCTTGATACTGATCCTTCTTATATTCCAGAAAACATTATCAAAAATTATTCATCGCCTGCAGATGCAGTTCTAGCTTACAATCTTGCCTTGATTGAACGCATTAAAATAGATGAAAGTGCATGCTGCTTTAAGATTCAGATTGCTTATTATGAAGCGATGGGCTTAAAGGGAATGGAAGTTTACGCAAAGACAGTGAAAGCTGTTCGTGATGCGGGCTTTGTTGCTATCAGCGATGTTAAGCGCGGTGATATCGCTGCAACTGCTCAAGCCTATGCGCGTGCTCATTTCAAAGGCGATTTTGAGACAGACATTATTACGATAAATCCTTACATGGGTTTTGACACTTTAAAACCTTTCATAGAATACACAACTCTTGCAAACGGTTCAAAAGGAATCTTTGTTCTCCTCAGAACTTCAAATCCTGGAATGGTCGACATTGAACAGCAGGAACTTAAAAACGGTGGTCGTGTACTTGATCGTGTCGGAAACGAACTCAACAACATTCTTTCAGAAAGCAAAAAAGAATATCCTGATGAAGGCTGCTCTCCAGTCGGAGCAGTAGTCGGCTGTACAGAAGAAAGCGATGCACGTGCTCTTCGCGATGCATATCCTGAAGTTTTCTTTTTAATTCCGGGATACGGTGCTCAGGGTGGAGCTGCAAAAATCTGCGCAATCCTTTTGGAAAAATGCGGTGGAACTGTAAACAGTTCACGTGGAATTTTGTGCGCCTGGAAAAAAGATTCAGAGCTTGAAGAAAAGAGAAATGCAAACACTTTGACAATGGATGACATCATTGATGCAAGTGCAAAAGCTGCAATCGATTCAAAAAAAGAATTGATGAGTTTTTAATTTGAACGCTATCGCGAGATTGCGTTTATATAAAAAGTTATTTTAATGGAGAATTAAAAATGGCTGAAACAAAAGACTGTCACGGAAATACAATTCCGGTTTATGCTCAGGGAACTGTAAGTGCAAACACAATCGTAAAAGGTGCCGTTCCAGAAGGAAGCGTTTTTTCAATTAAAGTAAACGTAACTGCAAAACAGAAATCACTCCCGATTGCAGGACAGTTTTACATGCTTCGTGCGACAAAAGGAAAATGTCTTTTAGGTCGTCCTATTTCTGTTTATCACACAGACATACTCGGTGAAAGCAAAACAGAAAAAGGAAAGTTCGATGCTTCAATCGAATTTTTAATTCTCAAAAAAGGCAAAGGCACGACAGAACTTTGCGAATTCGAAAAAAATGATTCAGTCGACATTCTCGGCCCGCTCGGAAATATTTTTCCTAAGCCAAAAAAGAATTCAAAAATCTGTATCATCGGCGGTGGAATCGGTGTTGCTCCAGTTTCCGGATTTGCAGAAACTCTCGAACCAAAGTCATACGATTTTTATGCATGTTTCAAAAGCGGAAAGTATGGCGTAAAAAATGTCAAAGCCAAAAAATTAGTCGTTACAACTGATGACGGTTCAGTCGGAATTAAAGGAATGCTCAGTGCAGCGCTCGATGAAAAAAAGATTTCTGAATACGACATTGTTTATGCATGCGGACCACTTCCAATGCTTTCATATGTTCAGTCGATCTGTAAAGCTGCAGATGTTAAATCATATCTCAGCATGGAAAGCCGAATGGCTTGTGGAATGGGCGTATGCCTTGGATGTACAATTGAAACAGTTGACGGTTACAAACGCTGCTGCAAAGATGGTCCTGTATTTGAAGGCGATAAATTAATTTTCTCAAAAACATCTGCTTGTGCAGAACAGATTGTCGCTGCAAGAAAAAATAAAAATGTAAAACCAGATCTCTCTGTAAAAATTCGCGATGTTGTTCTTTCAAATCCTGTAATCGGAAGCTCTGGTACTTTCGGATTCGGAACAGAATACCGCGATGTATTTGACGTAAATAAACTCGGTGCAATTTCGAGCAAAGGTCTCACTCTCGAACCTCGCCAGGGAAACAGCGGCATTCGTCTCTGGGAAACTCCTTCAGGCCTCATGAACTCAATCGGACTTCAGAATCCTGGCATTCCGCATTTTATCGAACATGAACTTCCAGAAATGTTAAAATTAAAACCAGTGACAATTGCAAATCTTTCAGGTTCGTCACTTGATACATATATAGAAGGTGCAAAACTTCTCGACAAGACAGATGTTCCAATCATCGAATTGAACATTTCATGTCCTAACGTATCTGCCGGCGGTGCTGCTCTTGGAATGAGCTGTCAGGCTGCTGCCAGTGCGACAAAGGCAATCAGAAAAATTACTAAAAAACCTTTGATTGTAAAACTTACTCCTCAGGCAAGTGATGTTGTCGGAGTTGCCCTTTCATGTATCGAAGCTGGCGCTGACGGAATCGTTCTCTGCAATTCTTTCCAGGGTGTTGCAATTGATATCGAAAAGGGTCGTCCTGTATTTGATAAAGTGAAGGCTGGATTTGGTGGTCCTGCTGTTCGTCCGATAGCGCTTCGTCTTGTGTATGAGGTATGTTCTGCAGTTAAAAATTTGCCGATAAATAAGCAGGTGCCGGTTATTGCCATTGGTGGTATTGCAACATGGCAGGATGCTGTGGAATTTATAATGGCCGGAGCCACAGCCGTACAAGTTGGAACAAATACTTTCGCAAATCCAAATAGTATGGTAGAAATAATAGATGGACTTAAAGATTTCATGAAGCGAAAAGGGTTTAACAAAATCGAAGAGTTCAGGGGCTGTGCACTTTAGTGACAACAAGAAGAAGCTTTTCAATATTATTTAAAGTACTCACAAGAAACTTCATCAAAATAATGCGTCATTATCCGCGAATGATGTATGTTGCAAACAGCAAAAAATTTACATCGCAGCAGAAATATGATGAATGCATTAAATTGATTAAAATTCTGATTGATACATCAGGATTGAAAGTTGAATCATACGGACTTGAAAATATTCCAAAGAAAGACGGCTTTTATCTTTGTTCCAACCATCAGGAAAAATTTGACCCGCTTGCAATCTGGTACTGTTTTCCACGCAGAGTCGGAGTAATCCTTGATGACCGTGCAACACACAGACCTTTCATATCTGAAGTCTGCAAGATGATCAAATCAAAGAAACTTCATTATCGCAAAATGCATAAACTGCTCAAGAGTTTTGACGAAGTAACAGAAGAACTTAAGAGTGGAATAAACTATCTCGTTTTTCCAGAAGGCGGCTACGAACAGGAAGACGGAAAACTTACAAAATTTCAGACAGGATGTTTTAAAAGTCCAAAACGTGCAAAGTGTCCGATTGTACCAGTTTGCGTAATTGATTCATTTAAAATTTTTGACAAAGGATACAGAACTACATATCCGATTCAGATTCACTATCTTAAACCTATTTCACCAAAAGAATACGAAGGCCTTTCAACAACTGAAATGGCAGAACTTGTAAAAGCGCGCATTCAGAAAGAACTTGATAAATATCAGAAATAAATCGAATGAAAAATGCAGCTGAAATAAAGCTGTATTTTTTGTCAGGAGTAAAATATGAGAACTGATTTTGGAAAAAAAACATTTTTGTATCCGATGCCGGTTTTAATCATCGGAACTTACAACGAAGACGGCACTCCAAATGCAATGAATGCTGCATGGGGTGGAATTTACAACGACAACCAGATCTGCATTTGTGTTGCAGAATCTCATAAAACTACAATCAACTTAAAGGCGAGAAAGGCATTTACCGTAAGTATGGCAGATGCAAAAAATATCGCAGCATGTGATTATGTCGGACTTGTGTCGGGCAAAGAAGTTCCAGATAAAATCAAAAAAGCAGGACTTACAGCAGTTAAAAGTTCCAAAGTCGATGCTCCATATTTCGAAGAACTCAAGATGACCCTCGAATGCGAAATGGTAAGTTACGATGACAAGACAGAACAGCTCATCGGAAACATTGTAAACATCTCGGCAGACGACTCAATAATCACAGATGGCAAAATTGACCCTGAAAAACTCCAGCCAGTAACTTACGACAGCGCAAACCATAAATACCGCGTTATCGGAAAGGCAGTCGCAGACGCTTTCGCAGTCGGTAAATCCATTAAATAACGGCTTTAATTGTAACAAACGCCAAAATCTGCTAAAATTGCGGTATGATTAAAATCTTAAAAGCAAATCAAGTTGAACCTGAGTGGTTCGACGGTCGTAATTTTAGTGGAACTAATGAAGTTGTACAGAACGTCATCAAAGATGTTATTGAAAACGGTGACGCTGCTCTTAAAAAGTATGGCGAAAAGTTTGATGTTTCGGCTCCGGCTTCTTTTTTTATTCCGGAAAGCGAACTCAAAGCGTGCGCCGACAAAATGAAGGCAAATCAGCCTGATATTTACAATGCAATCTGTCATTCTCACGATCTTGCTTATAAGTTTGCGTTAAAACAGAGAGAATCTTTTGATGATTTTGAAGTGGAACTTTCGCCAGGACTTTTCACTGGTCAGAAAACAATTCCTGTTGAGCGTGCTGGTGCTTATGTTCCGGCCGGACGCTTTCCGCTTTTGTCATCTGTTGTAATGACTATCACACCGGCTGCAGCTGCAGGCGTCAAAGAAATCGTATTATGCACACCTCCTCGCGTTCACCCGGATGATCTTGAAAAAGCTAAGGCTCAGGGACTCGGCGTTCCAGGTAAACCATTTGTCGGCGGCAAGCCTTATGCTGACGAAGGAATCCTGGCAGCAGCATACATCTGCGGCGTTACAAAGTGTTACGCTGTCGGTGGTTCTCAGGCGGTTGCTGCAATGGCTTATGGAACTGAATCGATTCCAAATGTTGATGTCATCGTAGGCCCTGGAAACAAATTTGTTGCCGCTGCAAAACAGCAGGTATATGGTAAAGTTGGAATTGATATGATTGCAGGTCCGACAGAAGTATTTGTCATCGCTGACAAGTCTGCAAATCCTGCATGGGTTGCAGCTGACATGCTTGCTCAGGCAGAACATGATGTTGTTGCACAGGCAGCGCTTGCAACTCCGGACGAAGACTTTGCAAAAAAAGTTTCTGAAGAAATTGAAAAACAGCTCGAAACTCTTTCTACAAAAGAAGTAGCAAGACAGAGCATCGATACATACGGAAGAATCATCATTACTTCATCTCTCGAAGAAGCAGCAGAGCTTGCAAATAAAAAAGCTCCTGAACACCTTGAGATTGCTCTTGATGAAGGTGCAATGCGTGACAAACTTGTTAACATGGTTTGCAATTACGGATCACTTTTCATCGGTCACTACGCAGCAGAAGTATTCGGTGATTACGCAGCTGGTCTTAACCACACACTTCCTACATCTGGTGTTGCTCACTATTCAGGTGGCTTGAGCGTAAGAATGTTCCTCAAGACTGTAACAACTTTGCGCGCAAAGAAAGGTTCAGAGGGAATGATTAAGTCAGCAACTTCTGCAGGCTTTATGGGTGATGCAGAAGGCTTGGCTGCTCACGCGAGAGCTGCAAGAATAAGACTTGATAAATAGACAGAAGTTATAAATTAGAAAGTGGTAGAAATAAATTCCACTTGTAAAAAGGAATGGATATGTTACGAATTACAAAACTTGGCGAAGAAGTTTTACGAAAGGTTGCTGTTGAAGTTAAGCCTGAAGAAATTAATGATGAGTTTCGTGCGTTGTGTCTTGAAATGTTTGAGACAATGGATGAAGCAAACGGTGTAGGACTTGCAGCACCTCAGGTTGATATAAGTAAAAGATTTTTTGTTGTAACAGCTGATGACGATGTTCGCCGCGTGTTTGTAAATCCGCAGATTATTTCTACTTCATCTGATTTAGTTGATTACGAAGAAGGATGCTTAAGCATTCCAAAGATTTACGAAAACATCAAGCGTCCTTCAAAAGTAACTGTTCAGGCGCTCGACGAAAATGGAAAGAAATTTCTTCTTGAAGCTGACGGACTTTTGGCTCGCGTAATTCAGCATGAATACGATCACCTTGATGGAATCGTATTCATTGACAAAGGCGATCCAGAGTTTGCAAAAGAAACAGAAGCAACAATGAAAAAACGTGCTGCCCGTTATGCAGAAAAGCAGAAAGCAAAAGAAGCTAAAGAAAGAAAAATAGCAGCAATCAAAGCTGCAAAAGCCGCAAAAGGAAAATAAAGTTAAAAAAGATTCTGTTTAACGCAGAATCTTTTTTTCGATTATACAAAGAGGAGTTCAAATGATAAAAATTCTTTACGCAGGAAGCCCGGATGCATCTGCAGAAACTTTGAAAATACTTTTTAATAACGCAGCTGCAAACGGTTTTGAAATCGCTGGTGTTTTGACAAATCCTCCGACTGCAAAAGGCCGTCATAAAGAATTGATTCCGACTCCGGTTGCCCAGATGGCTGCAAGTCTTTCATCTGACATTCCGGTTTTTACACCGGAGCATCTTGATGCAGCGTGCCGCGAAGAGATTTCAAAACTCGGATGCGATATGCTCGTTTGCTTTGCATATGGTCACATCTTCGGACCAAAGTTTTTATCGCTTTTCAAATTTGGCGGAATAAATCTTCATCCGTCACTTCTTCCAAAGTATCGCGGCTGTACTCCTGTCAACGCAGCGATTTTGAACCGCGATACAGAAACTGCTTTTACAATTCAGACTCTGTCTCTTGCGATGGACGAAGGCGATATCCTTGCACAGAAAAAAGTTTCGTTAAGTGGAACTGAAACTGCCGGCACTTTGTTGAACGACGCTGCTGTGTCCGGGGCAGATCTGATTGCGGGTATTTTAAAAACTGTATCAGAAACTGGCTCACTTCCATCTGGAACTCCTCAGTCAGGAGAAGCAAGCTATACAGAGATCATCAGAAAAGAAGACGGAAAAATCGACTGGACAAAGTCAGCCCTTGAAATCGATGCAAAAATCCGTGCATATAACCCAGACCCAATCGCGTTCTGCGAAGCAGGAACAGAAGACAAACCTGAATCTCTCCGATTGCTCGAAGCCAGGGCTTTTGACTTAGAAAAAGCCGCCGGGGCAAATTCCACCATAACAAAAGAACAGATTGAAGGCGCTGGACCGGGGACAGTTCTTGTATTTGACAAGCCTTCGGGCATCTGGATTAAGTGCGGAGAGGGCATTTTGAGCGTCACAAAGCTCCAGAAACAGGGTAAAAATGTCATGGGATACAAGGATTTCATGAACGGCAGCCGTGATTTTATCGGCAAAGTATTGAAGTAGGCCCTTTTAACAGTTATAATAGTATAAATCGTATATTTATAGACAGGTGATATTTTTATGTCAGACAAAAACCCAATGAAATCAATCAAAGAATTTATCTCAAAAGTCGGCGTTTCTTTTACAAATACAAAAGAAGCAATGCAGTCTTGCGGACCTGCTTTTATTGTTTATACAGTTGCATTATTTTTATTAATGGGATTTTTTACACTCATTATTTTCATTGCTTTCAATAAGGGCTATGAACATGAAGTTGTTCCTGATGTTGTAGGAAAAAACATCTATCAGGCAGAACTTATTTTACAGGAAAAGGAATTTTATCCACGCCTTCAGATGCGCTATGCAGATACTCCGGGACTTGCAGGACAGGTTATTTCTCAGAGTCCTAAAAGTGGAACTGTAGCTAAAGGTGGAACACGCGTTACTTTGGTTGTTTCACGCGGTATCGTATTTGATCATGTAAAAAACTATGTAGGTACAAACCTCGATGCATTGAAAAATACACTTGATGCACTTTATGCAGGTTCTGAAGTTCCTTCACTTACAATTGGAACTCCTATTTTCAAAATCGACGGAGCACCAGCAGGAACTATTCTTGAACAGGAACCTCAGGAAGGAACTCCTATTACTCAGCCTATCGAATTGAAGCTTATCGTTTCTGCAGGACCTCAGAAAGTAACTGTTCAGGTTCCGGATATGACAGGAAAGACAATCAAAGAAGTTCTTGCTGCAATGGCAAACACAAAACTTACTTTTGATTTTACACAGCATGTAGCAGCAGGAGATGAAAAACCTGGAACTGTAGTTAAGCAGACATTGAAAGGTAAATCAAATAAAACTGAAGTTGCAGAATATTCACATGTTATCCTTGAATTTGCAATGCCAGAAGTTAAAGCTCAGGATGATGCATCAGGCTCAAATAATACAAGCATCAAAAATAAAACAGAAGATGAAGCTGCTGAAGATTATGCAAATCGTGATACAACAGGTTATGTTCATGGAATTTTCTCAGCTGCAATTCCTGAGTATCCATATGCTGTCCCTGTAAAACTTGATGTTATTCCTCAGGAAGGAAGCCGCTATGGTTTTGCTTCATTCTCACACATCGGCGGAAATCTTACAGTACCTTATGCTGTTCCACACGGATCAACAATTGTGCTCAGTGTTTTGGATCGCGAAGTAGAACGCGTAGCAATTCAGTAATTTCGTTATAAGATGACAAAGCCTTTAATCTGTCTGACACTGACATGTCCGACAATCCAGCAGAACTTAAAGCTTATCGAAAAATATCGCCCTTACATCGATCTCGTCGAGTTAAGGGCTGATTATCTTGATGAAGACGAATGTCTTCATATCAGAAAATTTCCACATCTTGCAAACATTCCATGTATATTAACAATTCGTCGTCGTGTTGATGGCGGTGCTTATCTTGGCGGTGAAGCTGCCCGTACGATGCTTTTTGCGCGTGCAATGGCATTTGCTGATCAGGATGAAAAAAATAATTTTGCATACGTAGATTTTGAAGATGACTTTCATATTCCAAGTCTTCAGGATGCTGCGATGGCGTTTGGAACTCATATCATCAGAAGCTTTCATGACATGAAGGGACCTGTTTCTGACATTGTTGAAAAATGTGATGCGATGAGAAAAACTGGTTACGAAATTCCAAAAATCGCTTTTATGCCGCAGTCACTTTCAGATGTAACTCGACTTTTTGAAGTTTCAAAAAACTTTACTGAATATGATCATATTCTCTGCGCAATGGGACCTCTTGGTTTACCTTCACGCATTCTTGCTGCAAAGACTCATTCATATTTAACATATACATCACCGCTCGAAACAGCAGATCACACAAACAATCTCGGACATCTCGATCCGATAACTTTAAATGACATCTATCACTTTAGAGACATAAATGAAACAACAGACATCTTTGGAATTACAGGATGGCCTCTTCCTTTTACATCAAGCCCAGAACTTCACAACAAAGGCTATGTAAAGAACAACATCAATGCCGTTTACGTTCCAATCAGAACTCCGAAAATTACAGAAGCAATTGAGTTTGCAGAAACAGTCGGAGTAAAAGGATTGTCTGTTACAATTCCACACAAAGAAAATGTTCTGACAGAACTTCATGACATCGATGAAGAAGTCGGTGAAATCAGAGCTTCAAATACAATCGTAAGAAGAGAAGAAGGCTGGTCTGGATTTAATACAGATGCAGGCGGTTTCTCAAAAGCTCTCTGTGAATTTCTTGGAGTTGAAAAATTAAGAAGACGACGCGTTGCAATTATCGGAGCAGGCGGTGCTGCACGTTCAGTTGCATATGCTGTAAAGCAGCTCGGTGGTCGTGCATGTATTTTTAACAGAACAGTTTCGAATGCAAAACTTATCGCAGATAAATATGGATTTGCATATTCTGCTTTGAATCCTGATTGTCTTTTTGATCTTGAATTTTATTCTGACATCATCATTCAGACAACTTCAGTCGGAGCAGGCTTATATGCATCTTCAAGTACAAATAATGATCCTCTCTACTTCTATAATTTCAAGGGGACGGAAAGTGTTTATGACATCATCTATTCTCCGGAAGTAACACCGATGATGGCTCGTGCAATTGCTGCAGGATGTCGCGTATCAAACGGTTACACAATGTTGAAGTATCAGGGCCACAAACAGTTTAAGATTTTTACGGGAGTCGAATATGGCGATGACGCAGAGTGAACAGAAAGAATTGGTTGCACAGACAGCAATTGATACATTGATTAAAAAAGGTTTGATTTTCTCTGGAATGAAAATCGGACTCGGAACAGGATCTACAGCAGTTCCTGCAGTTAAACATCTTGCAACAAGAATTAAAGACGGAACAGTAAAAGACATCAAGGCAGTTGCAACAAGTTTCGGAACACAGAACCTTTGTGAAGAACTCGGAATACCTGTTTATTCGATGAACGACAAGGCAATCGGCGGACATCTCGACCTTGCAATTGACGGCGCTGATGAAGTTGACCCGAATAACAATGTAATCAAAGGCGGCGGAGCAGCTCTCCTTCGCGAAAAAATCGTAGCATATAACTCAACTCAGTTTGTAATCGTTGCAGACTCAACAAAAATCGTAAGTACAGTCGGAACAAAATTTCCTCTTCCTGTAGAAATCATCGGTGAAGCACGAGTCCCGGTAACTGCAGCACTCAATGCACTCGGTGCAAAATGTGTTCTTCGCGAAGGTGTAAAAAAATGCGGACCTGTAATCACGGACAACTGCAATCAGCTTCTGGACATCACATGGGAAAAACCAGTTGACCCTTGCGAAATGGAAGACAAGATCAATCAGATTGTCGGTGTTGTTGAAGTTGGTTTCTTTACAAAAAACAAACCTATCGTTTTCACAATTGATGCAGACTGCAAAGTAATCGAAAGATAAAAAATGTTCGCACCGTATCCAGAAGAAAAAGCAAAAGAATACGCACGCGATTTTATTTCACAACTTGAAGCCGGACATGAGTTAAGTAATTTTAACGGAATGTTCGGCATTCTTGTCTGTAAAAAATGTGATGAAAGTTTGGTGGAATTTGACGCGGGCTGTTCGAGTGATTATGTTGTTCTTCGCGCATTTTCAGGTCAGTGCAATTCAAAGTGGAATGTACCAGGATTTGTTCCGGCGCTTGTTGATCAGACAGAATATGATAAAGCTGTAATCGACAACGACAAACTTATTCACAAACTTTCAATTGCACCAGAAGGCGAAACTGCAGAACAGAAAAAACTTCGTGATGAAAAAAGAATTGCGCTCTGTAACGAAACGCTTTCAAAAATATATGATCTTTATTCTTATACTTGCTTTGACAAGACAAAATCTAATTTCAAAAAACTTACTCAAAAAATAAAATACAATTCAAACGAAGAAACAGAAAAACTTTTACCGACAGGAACTGGTGACTGCTGCGCTCCGAAACTTTTGTCATATGCGTTTTCTCACAATCTGATTCCAGTTTCGATGACAGAGTTTTACTGGGGAAAACCTAATACTCATCTGGAACATAAAAAGTTTTATCCGCCATGCGATGAAAAATGCGGATTGATTTTGCCAGAGATTTTAGGTATTGAAATTTTATACCGTGATGAAAATATTATTGTTGTAAATAAAACTTCAGGTCTTCTTGCGGTTCCTGGTCGTGGGCCTGATAAACAGGACTGTGTCGTTAACAGAGTGAAAAAACTTTTTCCGTCGTGTATAGAACAGCCTTCTGTTCATAGGCTTGATATGGATACTTCGGGACTTATGGTTTTAGCTTTTGATGAAGAGTCTCACAGAAATCTTTCGATGCAGTTTGAAAGGGGTGAAGTTTCGAAAAAATATATTGCAGTTTTGGATGGAATTTTGAAAGTTCCTGATGGAACGGAAGGGCAGTTTAAATTGAAGTTTCGACTTGATGTTGATGACAGACCGCATCAGATTTATGACGAGGTTTACGGTAAAGAAGGAATTACGAACTGGAAAAAACTTCGCGTGTTCAAGATGAAAGGCCGCGATGTGACGAGCGTAGAATTTGTTCCACTTACCGGAAGAACACATCAGCTTCGTCTTGCTTCGTCTGACGAGCACGGTTTTGGAATACCGATTGTAGGCGACAATCTCTACGGGTCTCAGGATGAAGGTCAGAGACTTTTGCTTCATTCGAGCTTTTTGTGTTTTATACACCCGGTAACTGGTGCTAAAATGGAATTTATTAAAGAACCAGATTTTAAATATTAAAAATAATCAGTTTAATGACTGCCATCTCGTGGCAGCCCAGAGGAGTCAAAATGACATACGCAGGATTATTGGAAAAAGCCAGAGAGACAATCGGCGACAAATGCAAAGCTTGTCCTGTATGTAACGGACGCGCATGCGGAAATAAAATGCCAGGTCCTGGTGCAAAAGGAACAGGAATTGTAAGCCAGAAAAATTATGACGCATGGCAGAAAATTGAAATTAATATGGATACAATCCATACAAACAATAACATCGATATGTCTGTCGAACTCTTCGGAAAAAAGTTTGCACTTCCGGTTTTTGCAGGTCCTGTCGGAGCCGTAACTCTTCATTACAGCGATAAATATACTGACATGGGTTACAACGATGTTTTAGTTTCATCATGTGCAAAATATGGAATTGCAGCATTTACAGGGGATGGAACAAATCCTGACGTAATGAAAGCAGCAGGTGTTGCATTGAAGGCAGCAGGTGGAATGGGAGTTCCGACAATTAAGCCTTGGAGTGCACAGATGGTAAAAGAGAAATACGATCTTGTAAAAGATGCAAAACCTTTTGCCGTTGCAATGGATGTTGACGGGGCAGGACTTCCTTTTTTGAAAGGTCTTAATCCTCCTGCAGGTTTTAAAAGCGAATCAGAATTGAAAGAAGTAATTTCAATGGTTGATGCTCCGTTTATCGTAAAAGGAATCATGACTGTAGAAGGTGCAAAGAAAGCGTTCAGAGCCGGAGCAAAAGGAATCATCGTTTCAAATCACGGTGGACGCGTTCAGGATGGATGCCGTGCAACTGCTGATGTACTCCCGGAAATCGTAAAAGCCGTCGGAAAGAAAATGACAGTCATTGTCGACGGTGGAATCCGTTGCGGAACAGATATTTTTAAGGCACTCGCACTCGGTGCAGACGCTGTAATGATTGCGCGTCCATTTGTAAGCGCAGTAGTTGGTGCTGCAGACGAAGGCATCAAAGTGCTTCTCGATAAATACAAAGGTGAACTTGAAGACGTAATGAACATGACAGGCGCTTCAAAGATTTCAGAAATCAAGAGAAGTATGATTCACTGCTAGACGCGCAGGCTTTGAAGTGATTTTTGTTTTGAAGTGACATCAATTTAAAATGATAACGGGCATCAATTCAGATGCCCGTTTTTTTTCTAGTTTAACAATTTGTTCAAAATTGGATCTCGCTGTCTCCAGTTTTTTACAACTTTAACCTGAAGATCGAGGTCAACTTTGTAATCGAAAATGTTTTTCAGTTCTTTGATAGATTCCATTCGGATTGTCTTGATCATTGATGCGCCTTTTCCGATTACGATTCCTTTCTGAGATTCGCGCTCAACGCATAAGAATGCGCGTACCCACAAAGTTTTTCCGTTATTTTTAAATTCCATATCTGCAATATCAACATAAAGCGCGTGTGGAATTTCCTGTGTAAGACGATTGATTGCCTGACCTCGGACAACTTCTGCGATTCTAAATCCAACTTCCTGGTCTGTGTAATATTCTTCAGGATAAAGGTGAGGAGCCTCTGGCGCCATATCGTAGAGTGATTTCAAAACTTCGTTTATGTTTGAATCGTTTTTTGCTGAGATTTCGATTATGCGTTCATCTTTGATTTCTGGAATTGCTTCTTTGATGAATGCGCGTGCTTTCTGAGGTTTGCTTTCTCGTGCGTCGATTTTATTGATTGCGATAACTGTTTTTGATGCAAACGGTTTGATGAGGTCAGCAGTCATATGTTCTTCTTCGCCGCAGTCTCTTGTTGAGTCGATTACGTAGAGAACGCATTCTGCAGCTTCAATCTGGTCGCGTGCTGTCTGCTGGAGCTTGAGGTTAAGCTTTTTGTCTGACTGGTGATATCCAGGTGTGTCGACGAAAACGAGCTGACCGAAAGATGTATTTACGATTCCTTTGATTGCGTTTCTTGTTGTCTGTGGAATCGGGCTCACGATTGAAACAGGTTCGCCTGATGCTGTGTTTAGAAATGTAGATTTTCCTGATGAAGGTCGGCCGATGATTGCGACCATGGCTGTTTTTGGGCCGGCAGGTTCGTAGTTGTTGTTTGAGTATTCGTCCGGATTAATTGAGATCGGGGTCTGTGAAGTTCCACTAAAAAAATCTTCTACACTGAATTTTTCTTCTGATAATTCTTTGCTCATAAATGCATTATATAAGAAAAATAATTTTTGACAAAGTCCATTTGTGAGGTTTATAATTTTGTTAGTGGAATTTTCTTTTCCGCGATCATTTAAAAAACAATCATATTACATAAACTGAGGAATTTAATGAAAGTATGTCGCAGGTTTTTTGTGGCATTGGGCGCTGCTGTACTGGCTTTGTCTGTAACTGGCTGCAAAAAGAACATCGAAATGATTAAGGTTAAGGGTGGAACTTTCTCTGCTGCCCAGATTAACCGTATCTCTGATATCAAAATCGCACAAAAAGACATCATGGACGAACATTCTCCTGACTTTTCAATGTCTGTGAGCGACTTTTTCATTTCCAAATTTGAAATCACACAGGGACTCTATAAATCGATAATGGAACCGGATTTGGATTGTAATCCGGAGCCTTCATATTTCTGTCAGGATGCTTATGCAGATGAAAATCAGGAGCTTCGTCCGGTAGAAAGAGTTACATGGTATGATGCTGTTGTGTTCTGCAACAGGCTCAGTGAAAAAGAAGGCCTCGAACCAGTTTATAAAATCGAAGGAATCCAGCGCTATTCAAAAGATGCTGCAATCAAAAAGGCATCTGTAACTGCAGACTTTTCAAAAAACGGATACAGACTTCCGACTCACGCAGAATGGGTTTGGGCGGCAGCCGGCGGAAAAAAAGAAAAAAGAATTTACAAATACAGTGGAAGCGATGACATTGATGAAGTTGCCTGGTATCTTTTTAATTCAAAAGATATGACTCATCAGGCAGGGCTCAAAAAACCAAATGGGCTTGGCATTTATGATATGACAGGTAATGTTGTCGAATGGTGCTGGGATTATCTCTGGCAGGATGAATTTGAAAATATAAATTATGTTGATTACACAGGTCCAGAAGAAGGCAGCTATAGATATTTGAAAGGCGGTTCTTTTGTTGAAGTTTCTGCCGGTGCTGAGTTTCCGTGCGGTACATATGAAAAATTAGGCGGAACGGATTATTTAAGATTTTACAATACAGGTTTTCGTGTAGTGCGAAAAGCAAAGTAAAAATATAAGAAAGGTAAAAAAAATGGAATCAATTCACAATTTGGTTGAGTACTATGATGAGCTTTATCCTGTTACACAGGAACAGTTTGATTTTTACAATTCGCTTGTAGAAGAATTTTCGAAGCCTGTAAAATTTTTAAATATAGGCTGTGGAACGGGCGTTCTTGAAAACAAACTTGCAAAAGATGTAACAGATGTTACCGGGCTTGAAACAATCAAAGAACTTCTTGATTCTGCAACACGAAAAAGAAGAAATCAGCTTATGGCTGTAAGATTTTTTCAGATGTCTACTATCGAGATGGTTCGCTTTCTCGGAAAAGGATTTTACAGCGTAATTTCATGTCTCAACGACAGAGTGATTTTCATACACGATAAAGTTTTACTCAGAAAGTTTTTCTTTGACTGCAAGCAGCTTCTTGTTGAAAACGGAATGGTTGTTTTGCAGCTTGCAAATTATAATCTCTATAAAAAGCCACAGGCAGTAACTCTTCCTGAAAAAAGCAGCATCCGTGTAACTCTTTCAAGAAAACTTGAACCTACAGACGGCGAAGATTATCTTTTGACTTCTACACTTGAGACAGGAAACGGAAAAAAACTTCCGATTTATGAAAAGACTTCCGTTTATCCAATCGTAAAATCAGAGATAATTGATTTTGCAAAAGAAGCAGGATTTAAAAATATCGAGTTTTATTCAGATTACAAAAAGACACCTGCAACTGATTCGAGCGAAAATCTTGTAGTAGTTGTAAGATAAATAATTGCTTTTGCAAAAAAAAATCACTTGTAATATCCGCGGGCTTTACAAGTGATTTTTTTATCTAAAACTATTCTTTAATTTGGAACATGAATAATCTCTCGCGGTTTACTTCCGTTGGCTGGGCCTACGATTCCTCGGGCTTCCATGTCTTCGACTAAACGGGCAGCTCTGTTATAACCGATCGAGAGGCGACGCTGCAAATATGATGCAGATGCCTTTCCTGCCTGCATTACGATTTCGAGTGCCTTGTTGTAGAGCGGATCTTCTCCGCCACCGAAGAGACCAGGTTCTGCCATTTCATCTTCTTCTGTTTCAACGAAGATTTCGTCGTCGATATATTCTGGTTCACCAAAACCTTTTACATATTCAACTACATTTTCAACTTCATCATCACTGACATATGTTCCCTGAATACGAACAGGGAAAGGATCTGTTGCACTTGCATAGAGCATGTCACCGCGTCCGAGAAGTTTTTCTGCACCGACTTGATCGATGATGATGCGGCTATCCATTTTTGAAGCAACCATGAATGCAATACGAGTCGGAATGTTTGCTTTAATCAGACCTGTAGTTACATCGATAGAAGGACGCTGTGTTGCAAGTACAAGATGGATTCCGACAGCACGGCTCATTGCACAAAGTCTTGCGATTGTCGATTCAAGTTCTTTTCCTGTTGTTGCCATGAGGTCTGCAAACTCATCGATGATAACAACAATGTATGGAAGTTTTTCTGTTGCGATGTGTCTTTCTTCGACACGCTTGTTGTAGCTTACGATATCGCGGCATCCGAGTCCGTCGAGAAGGGCATATCTTCTTTCCATTTCGCAGAGACAGTACTGAAGTGACTGCAATGCTTTCTTTGGTTCTGTGATAACAGGTGTGAGAAGATGCGGAATGTCGTTATATAATTTCAATTCAACGATTTTCGGGTCAACGAGGATAAGTTTAACCTGTTCTGGTGTTCGCTTGTACAAAATCGAAAGAATGATTGAGTTTACACAAACTGATTTTCCGGAACCAGTAGAACCTGCAATCAAAAGATGAGGAGTCTTTGCAATGTCTAAAAGCTGCGCTTCACCCTGAATGTCTTTTCCGAGAACAACAGGTACTGCCATCTTTTTATATTCGGGAAGATTCTGTTCAATCAATTCTCTGAACGTTACGATAGCGCGGTTTTCATTTGGAACTTCGATACCAACGGCTCTCTTTCCTGGAATAGGTGCTACAATACGAACAGAACTTGCAGCTAAGCGAAGTGCGATGTTGTCCTGAAGCTGTACGATTTTTGAAAGCTTAACGCCAGGAGCAGGTAAAATTTCAAACATTGTTACTACTGGACCTTTTCTGATTCCTGTAACTTCTGCTGCGATTTTAAATTCTTCGAGAGTTTCTTTTAACTGAGCTGATGCGTCGTTTGTTTTATTGTCGATGATCCAGTATTCCTGGTCTTCAAATTCATCGAGAAGTCCTTCTGTCGGAACTTTGTATGGTCCTTTTCTAACCTTTCGTGATGATTTCTTTTCTTCTTTGATTTCTCTTTCTGCTTCTTTAACAGATTTAGTTGCAACAGGGACAGAAGGAGTTTCTGTTTCGATGTCAAAATCTTCTTCGCTTGATTCGATTGCATCTTCGATTAATTCATCTTCAGATTTTTCGTCATCAGATTCATCGCCAGAAAGTTTTCTTTCGATGTCAGCATCCATCTTTGAAAACACATCTGCAACTCCTGCAGGTTCTGCGATGTTTGCAGAGACAGGTTCTTCGACAACTTGTTCTTCGATTTCATTATCTTCTGATTCTTCGTATATTTCTGTTGTACTTGGGTAATCATCTGCAACATCTGTTTCTTCATTGAAGTCTTCTACTTCGATGTCTTCTTCTTTATTGAGTGCGTTAAACTGGTCTTCAAGTGATTCGTATTCTGAATCATCAACATCTTTTGTCGTGTCATCCTGTTCTGCTGACTGCTGTTCGTGAAGTGTTCTGTATTCGTCGAGTTCTTTTTCAAACTGAATGTCTGCCTGAGTTTTATCCGGATCATCTGCAAGGATTCTCTTGTAATTTTTTCCTAAGAAAGAAGGTTCGTCAGAGAATTTGAGGTTTTCTGTAATTGAATCATTTTTTGCAGAATACTGTTGTGCGTCCGGTGTCATTGAATCAAATTCAACTGTGCGGTCTGAATCTGAAGAGTCAGTTGATTCACCGTTTTTTTCTTTGCGTGATTTTGCAATTCTTATTATGATCTTTTCTGCGATAATTCCACTTAAAAGAATTTCAATTGCCATGATTAAAAGTGTGGCAATGATTGTGAGAATAAGTTTTACAGTTTCGATTGCTCCGAGCATGTTGTGAGGACTGTTTTTGTAGATGCGCTCGCTCAAAACAGCTGTAAAGAATGGAATCAGAGAAAAACTGATATAAATGCATTTTTTGAAAGTAATCTGTGCGACAAGACAGATCATTGAAACTGCGAAAAAGAAAATTGGAATCAAAATCGAACAGATTCCATATGAGTTTCTGAGGATATCACCGATAAAACAGCTCACCCCGACAAAACCGGTTGCCCCAGTTCCACCCGTAATAAGAGAATTTAATAAGCTAAATGAAATAAAAGCAGCTAAAACGAAGAATGCAAGTCCTGCGATAATCTGTGCTGCGCGATATTTTTTCATCAAAAACTCCGTTGTATTTTGAAATTGCTTTTTGGTCTTTTTATTATCGGTATTTAAAAAATTGAGTTTAGCGGTTTTATGTGCTATAATAGAAAAATGAGCGATTCAGTTGTAAAAACAGTCGGAATTTTGACATCCGGCGGAGATGCACCGGGCTTGAATGCTGCGATTCGCGGCCTTTGTGAAGCCGGTATGAACAAGTATAAAATGAAATTTATAGGCATTCAAAACGGATACAAAGGTTTTGAAAATGGCCAGAACATCGAAATAGAAAAGAAAGATTTAGATACACTTCTTGTTTGCGGCGGAACGATTTTAGGTTCGACACGAGAAAAACCTTTTAAAAATCAGGACATAATTGAAAAGACAGGACTCAATGCAGTTGATTCAATTAAGAAATTTTATAAAAAGTGGAATTTGGACGCACTCGTTGTTCTTGGTGGAAACGGAAGCAATACGACTGCAGGTCTTTTGTCAGATGCAGGTTTGAATGTAATCGGACTTCCAAAGACAATCGACAATGACATCGTTCACACAGATTATACTTTTGGTTTTCAGACAGCAGTTGGAATTGCAACTGATTCAATCGAAAAGATTCATACGACTGCTTTCAGTCACAGCCGTGTAATGGTCGTAGAAGTGATGGGACATAAAGTTGGATGGATCGGACTCTGTTCTGGAATCGCAGGCGGAGCTGATGTGATTCTCCTTCCTGAAATTCCATATGACATTAAAAACATTGCAAAGAAAATAAAACAGAATAAAGAAGACGGTAAAAATTATTCCATCGTCGTAGTCTCTGAAGGTGCTCTCAACAAAGAAGAAGCAAAACTTGATAAGAAGGGACTTAAAAAAGTAAGAGCTGAGATGGGATGTTCAATTGGCGAAAGAGTTGCGAAAGAAATTGAAGAAGCAACTGGTCTTGAAACTAGAGTTACAGTATTAGGTCATTTGCAGAGAGGCGGATCGCCAAATGCATACGACAGATATATGGCAAGCATGTTTGGAGCAGCAGCTGCAGATTATCTTGCACGCGGAGAGTTTGGAAATATTTTAGTCTGGCAAAATCACGCGATTACTGCGATTCCTTTAGGGGATGTTGCAGGACAGGTTAAGAAAGTTCGCGAAGATGAAAATCTTGTAATGGCTGCAAAGGCAATTGGAATTAGTTTTGGTGACTGATGAATTTCACTGTCACGGATGCAGTGTATGTCTTGGAAAAGGATGTACAGGTCAGCTTCCGGGAATGGGTGGTGTCAACAACAACGAAAATTTTCTCTTAAACTGTTCGGCGTGGACAAAGCTTTACAATGATGAAGGCGGAGCGTTTAAAGTTCCGCATCTGTCAAAAGATGAAATTATTTCTCTTCTTCGCTTAGCCCCAGTTACTGGCGCTGAAGAGAACATCGGCTGGGAAGATGAAGAAAGTTTTTACTACGATTTTTTCAATGCTGTTGATACGGCAGGTGTAAAACTTTCTGTCGGCGACGGAACTCCTGATACAAAACTTTTTTACGGAATCAAAGCAGTAAAAGAACTTTCAAAAGATAAAGTAAAAGATATTAAAGCTGCAGTCTTTTTAAAACCATATCCGGATGAAAATCTCGTAAACAGAATTGCATGGTCACAGGAAGTTGCAAGTCACATCGGAATCGACATCGATGCATACAACATTGTGACGATGAGAAATAAAGTTTCACTCGAAAAAAAATCTGCATTCCAGATTGAAGAAATAATGAAACGACTCGATGTTCCTTTTGTATTGAAAGGAGTATTTACTCGTGAAGACATCGAACTTGTAAAAGAATCAAAACCAGATGTTGTTTATTTTTCAAATCACGGTGGAAGGGTAGATACAAGAAAAGGAAGCACAGCACTTACTCTTAAAGAAGCCGGTCCTGTTGTAAAAGATTACTGTAAGGAAATCTGGGTAGACGGTGGAATCAGAAAAAAAGAAGATATTGAACTTGCAAGATATTATGGTGCGAGCCAGATTTTACTGGCCCGACCATTTATAAAAAATTTCTGTTATAACGGATTTGCAGGAATCGAAGAATTAATTTAACTCCGTTAATGTTACATTCTTAAGATAAACAGTTTCAATTGAACCCTGCTTTCCGAGCTGGAACTCGAGGCGAGCGAGAGGGTCAGATGTTCTTGTCATTTCATATTCGAATGTGTATGTTTTCCAGTTTGGTGTAAGGCTAACGTCAGTATCAGGGAAGTATCTGATCCAGTTTACTTCTGGTGCAGTTACTGCAACCTTGATGTTTCTTTCGCCGCTTGCTTTTGCATCAAACTGAATTCTGTATTTCTTCCCTTTGATGTTTGCAACTTTTGGATGAACGAGCTGTACTGAGTAATCAACAAATCCAGCAGCCTTTGAATAGATGATGAGCTGTCCGTCTTTGATTTCTGCACTACCTTCACCGCCGTTAGCAAGAAGGAATGTCCAGTTTTTAGATCCGTCGAGAGGATGAACTTCTTTGAAGTTAGAGTTCTTGATGTAGTTTCCGTTCTTGTCTGGTTTTGGAAATTCTACAACTGGTTTTTTAACATTTTCGTTGTAGCTTGCTTTCTGATATACGCGAACGTAATCGATTTCGAATCTTGATTTTGTAAAGTCTGTTGTTTCATCTGGTTTTCCCGGCCAGTCACCACCGACAGCAAGGTTCATCTGAAGATAGAAGTTTTCATTGAATGGAGCAGGGTATTCAAAATCTTCTCCACCACGGCTTGTTGCAAACCATGTGTTTTCTGTGTAATACAACTGTCCGTCAACATACCATCTGAATTCACCTGGTTCCCATTCAATTGAGAATTCGTGAAAGTCTTCACCAAAGTTTGTTCCCTTGAGAAGATATGTTCCCTGTTTCTGTCCGTGTGGAGAACCGTAATGGATTGTTCCATAGTTTTTCTCTGGCTGGCTTCCGAGAACTTCCATGATGTCAATTTCACCAGAGCATGGCCAGTTTCCGTATTTTTCATCTGTAGGCATCATCCAGATTGCAGGCCACAATCCCTGTCCAACCGGAACTTTTGCCCTTACGCAGATCTTTCCATATTTGAAATCTTTTTTGTGTGCTGTCTGAACTTTTCCTGATGTGTACCAGTAGCGTCCGCTCTTAAGTTTGTGCTGAACTGCATTCAAAACAAGTTTGCCGTCTTTGACATAGATGTTTTCTTTGTCTTTTGTGTAAGCCTGCATTTCGTGGTTTGTCCAGCCTGGTTCGCGGACTTCTTTATTCCAGATTGTTTCATCGAGTTTACGGCCTGAAAATTCATCGTGCCATAAAAGCTTGTAACCAGGGTATTCTGTGATTTCAACTTTCTCTTTACATGCTGTGAGGCACATAACGGCACTGAGTACCATTGCACCTGCGAGTAATGAATTGATTTTTTTCATTTATTACCTCTTATACTAAAATTGTATAATACATTGGAAAAAAAGTAATAAAAAAATCGTACTCTAAAATACAAATTCGTTCAAGAAATCGCCGATTCCGTCTTCGTTGTTTGAGAGTCTTGTTACGAATTTTGCGCAGTCCTGAATGTATTTAAGTCCGTTTGACATGCCGACTGAGTAACCGCACATTCTGATCATAGTTTCGTCATTCATTGAGTCGCCGAATGACATTGCTTTTTCAAGTGGAATTTGCAAATACTGACAAAGGTATTCGATTGCTTCTCCCTTTCCTACATTCGGCGGCATGATTTCGAGAAAGTAAGGTTTGCTCGTAAATACGACAGCCCTGTCTCCGAGTTCCCTTGAAAGAAACTTCTGAAATTCTGCAACTTCATTTTCTTTTCCAGGAATGAGCATCTTTGTGTGGCCAGTCTGTAAAAAAGATTTAAAGTCATCGACAACTTTGAGATTTAAGTGACAGAGTTTTGCATCCATTCTTGAAAACTCGTTGTCGACATTTGCAAAAGTTGTATCTGAATTGTAAACCTGACATGCAAAGCCTCTCTTGATTGCTTCTTCGTAAGCGAAAGTCAGAACATCAGCATTTACTTTTCTTGAATATATTGTTTCTCTTTTATGAAGGTCAAAAATTGTAGAACCATTCATTGCAATGATAAATCTTCCGGCCTGAGTTCCGGCGATATTCAAAACACGTACAAACGGCAGAATACCATTTTCTGCGCGTCCAGAACACGGCACGATATAAATTCCACGAGAAGCACAATTCTGAAGAGCTTTGACAGTCTTTGGACCGATTGTTAAATCTTTTGTGAGAAGAGTATCATCAAGGTCGAGCGCGATTAAAACTGGATTAAGTTTTTCAGATGGAAGTTTTGTCATACGCTGGTTATATTATAGTGAAAATCAGGTATGATAGGGAAGATTTTTGAGCCATGTTTGCGCAGAAGTTTCAAGATTTTCTTTTGCATGTGTCATTGCGTATGAAAGTTCCTGGCCTTTGCTGATTTCTATGATGTCCGAAAGTATCTGAGGTTTTGATTCGATGCGTCCGAGCTTTCCGCAGAAAACAGAAACTGAAATTTTCTTTTGAGATTTTTCAACGCGGTCGATAATTCCGCCGATTACTTTTCCCATGAGGCTTTGGTAATCAAAGCTTCCTTCGCCCGTAACGATGTAATCGCAGTCTTTTATCCGCTCGTCAAAGTTGCACAAGTCTAAAACCATATCGATTCCGCTTCGCAAAGTTCCACCGAGGCCTGCTAAAATTGCAAACCCGAGTCCACCGGCCGCTCCTGCGCCTTCTGCGAGAGAGAAGTCAGTTTTTTGTTTAGTGGAATTTGATGGCTGCGCGTATGTGTCGTCGTTTTGTGAAAAGATTTCTGCGACGTGACGGCAGCCGGAGTCGAGGCGTTTTACCATTTGCGGGTCTGCGCCTTTTTGCGGTGCAAAGATGTACGAACAGCCGTTTTCTCCGCAGAGTGGATTTTTAACATCGCACATTCCGACAAATGAAATGTTTTTGATGCGGTCGTGAAGTTTTGTTAAATCGATTTTTGTGATGTCAGAAAGCGTGCCGCCTGCCGGAACGAAAGGTTTGTTTTCTTTATTAAAAAAAACTGCGCCGAGAGCAGAAAGCATTCCAAGCCCGCAGTCATTTGTAGAACTTCCACCGAGTGTAAGAATAATTTTCTCGACACCTTTTTCAATTGCAAAATCAATCATCTGTCCGACACCAAAAGTAGTCGTCACTTCAGGGTTTTCTCTTCCCTTGATCTGCGGAAGCCCGTTTGCATAAGCTGCTTCAATTACTGCAGTCTTTTTGTTTTCAAAAAATCCGACAAGGGCTTCAACATCTTCGTAAAGAGAATTTTTTACGGTGCATTTTTCGATTGAGCCCTGCATCGCAGAAAGAAGGCATTGCAAAGTTCCCTCTCCGCCATCAGCTACAGGAAGAAAATCGAAAGTAACATCGTCTCTGACTTTTGCAGCACCTTTTTGAAATGATGTGCAAAAGTCTTGAGCCGAGAGACTTCCTTTGAATGAATCCGGTGCGAGAAGTATTTTCATTTTGCTAGCGGCAGAAGAAAAGACAAGATGCGATGAAAAGCTGTCCGAAGTAGTAGAGAGTAAGGTTTGTAATTCTCAAGCTGAACTTTGTTGTCGGTCCGAATGTGTTGAAAATCAAAACTACATCGCTCACTGTAAATAAAAGTGCACCAATTGCGTAAATTACTGAAGATTTCTCAAATCCGCTTGTGATGCAGTTTCCGATTGCGATTGCTGTCATCAATACAACTGCGCCGATGTAAACAATTCCAAAAATCTTAAATGCAGGTTTCAATTCAAAGCTTTTGAAAATGATTGTAAGAATAACTGCTGCAACTACGACGCCGCAGATGATTGAAATCAAAAGTGAATCAGAAAGCGGAATGAGTGCAATGAGATACAAAATATGTCCTGTTAAAAATGCGGCGATTCCTGCAAGAAATATTTTCTGACCGATTTTTTCAAATACAAAGCGGAGGTTCAAAAGTATGTCACCAAGTGCACCAAAAAGAAGTCCCATGAAAACAAACTTCGGTAAACTTGAATCACATCCTTCGAGAAGATGTGTTGAATATCCCAGATATCCAAGAATACAGAATACAACCGAAGCTGTACCTTTCAAAATCACAGCCGGTACATATTTTTCTTTATGCTCAACCGCAATGAATGTTCCCTGAAGAATAAGTCCAATGATCGATGGAATAAGAATTGTTAATGCTAATGTCATTTTTCACCTCGGAAATATTATAGCATGTGGTTTGTGTTTTGTGGAATTTTTCGATGAAGGCGGGTCAATTGAAAAGGGTTAGATAAATAGACGCAGATAACGCAGATTTACGAGGATTAACGCAGATGATGTTTTGGAAGTGATATTTGTTTGTGAACACCTAATTTTAAAAATCTGTGTTAATCAGTATTAATCTGTGTCAAAATTTACATATAACTCAGACAACCAGTTTTCACATTGTATACAAAAGTCTCTTCAGTTCCGTGGCAATTGTAGGTTACGGTGATGTTGTTTTGGCCGGTGGTGACGGAGAGGACGGTGGCGTTTTTGAAGAGGTCTATGGCTTTGGTCAGGAGGGACTGTTTATGTGCGTCGTAGGTTTTTGGGTTGTCGCTTGTCATGAGAACGCTGCCGAAGAGGGCGTTGATTGTGGTAAGGGCTTCGCGCTGTTTTTCGTTTAATTCGATGTTGTCGTCGCGGAGGAGAAAGACATCGGGGTCGTTTAAGAAGACGTTGTGGTCAAAGAAGTGGCGGTACATTGTGTTTCTTAATGTTACTTTTGTTGAAAGTCTTTCACGCATGAGTTTTCGCATGTACCAAACGTCATCAAATTTCAAAGAAACATCAGGGCCGATTCTCAAATATTCAAAAAGACCGAAACAGTTTGAAACTACAGCTCCGCATCCGAGGATTAGTTTTCCTTTCAGTTCATCCCTTAAAAGTTTGTAAGCTTTCTGTGCAAACTGAGCTCGGCTGAAACCTTCGTGCTCTGTAACAGTTGCAGCATATAGAAAGTCAAGTTTGAAAAAATCAAAACCGAGATCTTTGTAATATTTCAAAGTTTCTTTTACATAATTAACTGCAGCAGGTTTACTCAAATCGAGTGCATAGAAAAAGCTCCAGTTGCCGCCGACTTTTACAGGGTTTCCTTTTTTATCACAGCAGAGCCAGTCCTTATGATTATTGAAAGTGTCAGAGTTTGTTTCAACTGCAAAAGGTGCAAGCCAGATTCCAGCCTTCATTTTTTTGGAATGAATTTTATCAACGATTGGTTTTAATCCGTTTGGAAATTTCTTTTTGTCGACAGTAAGCCAGTCACCGACAAACGGTTCAAAGCCGTCATCAATCTGGAAAAGTTCGAAAGGTTTTGAAATTGTATCTAGAACATTCAAAATCTTTTCTTCGTTGATGTCCTGGTAGTAATTGTACCAGCTTGTGTATCCGATTATTTTTTTTGCTTTTGTTTTTTCAAAATGAGAAAAATATTCTTTCTTTCCTTTTTCGATGTCTGTGTTAAAAATGTAATCGAATGCAGAAATTGATTTGTTTTTCTTAAGTGGAATTTTTGCGAGGTCTGAAAGTAAAACGAGTTTGTTGTTTTTCTTGTGATATTCGATAAAGAGGTAAGCTGTCTTGTAATTTAAGTTTCCGATGAAATGTGTTTCGTTTCCTTTGAGGTAAGCAACATCACATCCGTGTAAAACATTTTTATTGTATTTATGAAATGTGCTGTCTCCATATTTGTGAAGTGCATATTTTTTCTTTACATAAAGTGGAATGCTGTTGTTATCAAGCATTTTATCAGAGTAATGGTATTCAAATGTGTCTGTCCACGACTGGTATCCGTTTAAGAAAAATAAATCTGTTTTTGTAAATGATACAGGTTTATCGGCTGTTGCAGAAATCAAAACGATATCATTTAATGCTTTTACTTCAACAACAAAACGGTTTCCGCTTTTCTTTTCAATAATTTTGACATCTTCATTAGAAGAGACTGCGGTTTTACAAGTTCCATTTAAAACATAATTTAAAATCATTTCAGACTCCCGGATATACGAATTGAAATCAATTAAATCTTTGGAATAAAGCTGTTATTTTCTTCTTACTTTGAACTGAATCTTCGGTCCTTTCTTTTTGTCGGAAATCTTTTTGTATTTTTTGTAGAGGACTTCCTGAGCGCGGATGCTTTCAGTTCCTGTTACCTGACGGCGGGCAATCCAGACACCATCGCTTCTGAGCTGATGTGCGTTGATGTTTGATTTGAAATATGTATCGAGTGTTTCTTTAATTTCGTCAAAGATGTCCTGTTCGAGAACCGGGAACATTAATTCGATTCGGCGGTCAAGATTTCTATCCATCCAGTCTGCACTAGAAAGATAAATTTCTGACTGACCTGCATTCTTAAAATAGAAAACTCGTTCGTGTTCTAGATAGCGGTCAACGATTGAGATGACCTGAATTTTTTCACTCATTCCTTTAACGCCAGGAACGAGCATACAGATTCCGCGGATGTTGAGCATAACTTTTACACCGGCACGGCTTGCGTCGTACAAAGCGTTGATTACTTCTTCGTGAGTAAGCGAGTTCATTTTTGCGATGATCATTCCCGGGTTTGCAGGAGAAGAAAGACGAATCTCTCGTTGAATCATTGCAAGAATATTTGACTTTAAGTTTACAGGTGCCATGCTCAAGACTTTCATTGACTGAAGTGCAGAATAGCCTGTTACGATGTTAAAGAAAGTTGTTGCATCGTTTGCAATCAAACTGTTCGAAGTAAAAAGCGAAAGGTCACTGTAAAGTCTTGCAGTCTTTGGATTGTAGTTACCAGTTGAAAGATGAACATATCGTTTGATTGAGTTATCTTCTTTTCTGATTACCATTAAAATTTTTGCATGAACTTTTAAGTTTACGATTCCCTGAATTACGATAACGCCTGCACGCTCAAGTTCGTTTGCCCATGCAATATTACGCTCTTCGTCAAAACGCGCCTTAAGTTCCACGAGTACTGTAACCTGCTTGCCGTTCTGTGCAGCTTTTTTGAGTGCAGAAATAATCGGTGAGTCATTTCCGGTTCTGTAAAGAGTCATTTTAATTGCGATGACAGCAGGATCTTCTGCGGCGTCTGTAATAAATTTTACGACCGGATTATAACTTTCGTATGGAACGTGCAAAAGAACGTCTTTCTGTTTTAACACATCCCAATATGGTTCGTCTTCTGGCAAACTCTTTGAGTAAAAATGTTCCCAGCTTTCAAATTTATATTTTGAAGTTTCTTCAAGTTTTCCGATTTCCAAAAGACAGCCCGGATCGATAAGCTGGTCGCATTCGTAAACATCATCAGGTTCGAGTTCGAGATTTTTCATCAAAAACTTTTTGATTGTCGCACTTGAATTGTTGCAGTTTAATCTTACGGCAAATGAAGACTGTCTTTTGATTAAAACTTCTTCCATCGCTTCGATAAAGTTGTTCCCCGACTCTTCATCAACTGCAAAGTCTGCATCACGAATTACATTAAAGAGCATTGATTCTTTAACTTCAAATCCCGGAAAGAGATTTGTTCCGTATTCGAGAATGAGGTTGTCAATCAAAGTAAACTGCTTTGTCTTTGATTTTGTCGGAAGCCAGATGAGGCGGTTGATTCCACTTGGTATCTGAACGAAAGCGATTGCCTGTTTTCCGTCTTTGATGAAAAACTCTTTGTTCATCGGAGTGATTCCGGCCATCGGTTTCAAAAGGAATGCAGCGTGATACTGCAAATTTGAAATGAGCGGGAATGTTTCTGTATCAGTTCTGAGCGGAGTCAAAAGTGGAAGAATGTTGTCGTTAAAATCTTTCTGGCAGAAAACTTTCTGTTCCTGAGTCATTTTGTCAGGCTTTACATAAACATATCCTTCTTTTTCGAGAAGCGGGAATATTTCTTTCTGCAAAACTTCATTTTTCTGATTTACTACTTCATGTGCACGAACAGAAATCTGTTTTAAAAGTGCCGAAGGAGTATATCCTGAAATATCTTTTTTACGGTTATCAATTTTCTGAGCACGTTTAATCGAAGCAACTCGAACCTGGAAAAATTCATTGAAGTTGCTTGTAACAATTGAAAGAAACTGCACGCGTTCGAGAAGCGGAATGTCTTTTCTGCATGCTTCAAATAAAACGCGGTTATTAAATTCTATCCAGGAAAGTTCTCTGTTAAAAAATAAATTCTTCTGCATTGTTTCCTCCGATTGCCGGGTATTTCAATTGATTTCGGTTACGACAAAATGATCCTGTATCCGAAAACGTATTCAAACATATTTGATTTTTCAGCAAGCGCCTGTTTTTCAAGGACGATGTTGTGTTTTGTTCTTGATGTAATAAAGAGTGTGTCGTTCTGTTTTGAGATGAAAAGATTTTTAAGTTTCTGTGAGTGTGCACGGTCAAGCGCATCTGCGATTCTCAAAATTGAAGTGAGTTTTAAAATTATCATTCTGTCGCCGCGAGGAAGCATTGCAAAGTGTTCGTCGTCCTGCGGTAAAATTGATCCTCTATGATAGCGTGAAATCTGTGAAACGATCGTGTTTTCATTTTTTCTGAGTCCAAAGATTTCAGAGTTCTGAATGATATATTCACTGTGTTTCTGATGATCACCAAGTCTGATGAACATTCCGATATCATGCAAAATCGATGCAACTTCAAGAAGCATTCTCGCGCGGTCATCAAGCGCAAGTTCATCTTTTAATGTATCAAAAATCATGAGGCTTATGTCACGAACATAAAGAGCGTGTTCCATATCGCCGTGATATTTTCTGAGAAGGTTAATTGCAGAAGCTGTAATCTGCGAATAGAATTCTGTCTGAAGTTCACTCGATGGATTTGAAATCTTACTGATGATTGCACCGTCACGAATGTTTGTTTCAAGTACGATGATTTTATTTACGTTTGTCAGCTGAATGAACATTTCGTAAATTGAAAGTCCGATGTAAAGCTGGGACGCTTCGTTAAATTCGATGTTGAACTTTGCAACGATTTCTTCTGTTGAATATGTCTGAACTTCTTTTACAAACTTTTCAAATTCTTCGCGGTCGATTTCCCAGATTCCATCGGAGAGTTTTTTTCCGTATGTGAGTGCAGCGAGTCGCGGTTCACCACCGACTGAGTAGAACTGTTTTACAGTTGTTAAGTCGAGGTCTTCGTTGAGCGAGCCTTTTGTGTTTAAGATGAACTGCTGAATGTATCGTCTGATGTCGTCTGTTGTTGCGACTGAGAGATTTAAGTTCTGTTCGATTCTGATTGTTCCGATTTTGAGGGAATGTGCGCCGGCCATTTTTCCCTTTTTAATCAGCATCATTTCTGTCGAACCGCCGCCTACTTCGAGAATGATTGCGTCTTCGTCTGTTGTCTTTCTTGAAAGCGCTTTGATTTTGTTTGTAACGGCAAGATACATGAGACGGTTTTCTTCGATACCGTCGATTACTTTTACTTTGAATCCTGTCTTTGTTAAGATTCGGTCGAGAATCGGATCAGGGTTTTTTGCTTCGCGCAGTGCACTTGTAGCGATGACATGCGTCTGCTCCGGAGTGATTGCCCATGATGCGAGCTGTTCTTTGAAACGCTGTAAGATTTGTAAAATTAAAAGAAGGTTGGCTCTTGAAATGGAACCTGTAGTAAATACATCTCTTCCAAGTGCCACAGGAAGCTCAGAGAAATCGATAACTTCCCATTCGTCATTATCTTTTACCTCGGCCACCAGAAGCCTGATTCCGATGGACCCGATTTCAATTACAGCTTCCGGTGTCGCCATGGCTAATCCTTATTAAAGTTTATCAATCAACATTGAACATTTACCAGATGGGATAGGTAAAGTCTTTTTCTTCTGGTCGAGAATATTGATAGTAAAGTAATAAAGCTTTTCACTTTCCATCTGAATTTCCCATCCGCGGTTTCCTTTATTACTTAAAATTGTAATGAGGTTGCGTTTGAGTGAAAGATTTTCAATGCCCATGATTTCGAGGTTAGGAATAATCCAGTCTACAGTCTTGCGAGGCAAACTGATCAAAAGTCCTACAACGTTTTCAATCATGAGGGCGATTGTTGAAAGTCCTACTGCCTGAAGATAGCGTGCACGAGGGAAGTTTGGTTTTCCGCGGAGTGTTGGCTTTCCTTCTTTTGTAGGTAAATATGCTTCGAAAAGATCTCCCTTAATTTTTGAATCGTTTGGAGAAAGACCTTCGAGAATGTAATACAAGTGTCTGATAGAACATTCGCGTGCAAGATCATAGCGCTGATATTTTTCGAGGCCTTTGATAACCATAAAGTTGAGGGCCGGGAATACAGAACCTCTGTATCCTTCTCCACATTCTTTAAAGTCAGGGCTGTCAGCAGACAAAGATGGGAACGGATGATCTGTTCCGAATGTCTTTGGATTTGACAAATGCGCGATGAGCATGTCAGCTTTATCTGCATTTGGAATTTCTGCGAGAAGCGGCCAGAAACCTGCGATAGTTTTTTGCGGCAAAATGTTTTCTGATTTATCGAGGTCATGATAGAAACCTGTTTTTGGATTCCACATCATTGAGTTGATTTTTGTCTTGAGTGAGAAGTACATTTTTTTGTACTGGAAACTCAATTCTTTATCGTTGAGAATGTCGCCGAGGGCAGCCATGTGTGTTGCATTGATTGCCATAGCGGCATTGAAGTCTACAGGGTAGAATGCTTTATCGCGAGGCGAGTTTGTCATTCCTGTTGCTACATGTGGAACTGCATAAAGGCCGTTTGGCTTTTTGAAGTTTGCGTCGATCCATTCGATGTATTTCTGCAAAACTGGAACTACTTCTTTTACGCGTCTCTTGTTTGCTGATTTGTGATAAAGATTAAACTCTGCCCATGCGAATAAAGGTAATCCGATTCCATCTGGATTTGACTTGTCAAGAACCGGTTTGTTTTTCTTAAGATCATACTTCCAGCGGATTGCTCCGTTTTTTTCCTGTCTTGCGTAGAGGTAATCAAGATTCTGATTTGCAGGATAGTTTCTGTTTGAGTAAACAAGGAAGAATGATGAGAAAATTGAGTCAAACTGATTTATAACATACATCTTGTCTTCTGGATAAACAAAGTATCCGTCTGGATCAGGTTCGCCCGATTTAGGATTGAGCCAGAAATCGCCGAGCCAGTTCCAAGTTTTGTTATAAATGTCTACAAAATCCTGATCATAAAAGTGGATTTTTGGGAAATCTTTTTTGTTCACAAAATCTCCTTTCTTTTAGTCACCAATTCATAGAAAAATCGTACGATTTTGCGATGAATTTGACTTAGAGAAGTTCTATCATTATATCACAAATTTTTGGATTTTACTCACAAATTTTCAAAATTTTTCAATTTTTTTCTCTATTCTTCAATCTCAGATGAAGAAGGTGCTTCATCGAGATCTCTGTAATAAAGTTTGATGATTTCGTGCTGTGATTTATGTCTAGACTTTAACAAAAGTCCCTTCATGTTTGTCTTGTAAACATAACCTGAAGAGTTGTAGATTTCAAACTGAGGGTCAGTTCTGAAGTCCATGTTATAAATCTGGATTCTGCGGAACGGGTTAATTCCACAAATCACAACATAGTGAGTAAGTCCGAGCGGGAAGTCTATATCTACGTATAGTGTTCTGTTCTCATCCATTGTAATCTTGAGGTCGCGGGCAATTGTCCATGTCCATACAGGAATGCCTTCAAGCATTCTGACTTTTACAAAGTGAGGGTAGTACGGATTGTCATGAACTGTAATCGGGTAAAGTTCACACATTGTGCGTAAATCAAGGCCTGCGAGGTCTGAAAGATATGAGTTGACGATTAAGTAACCTACTTTTTCAACTGATGACATGTTTGACGCAATTCCATATGAAATAAACGCATCACCTGCGCTTACAGCAGCGATTACAGAAAGGTTTGCATCGTTTTCTGCCATACGAATCTTGTTGTTGTCGAGTTTACATGCATCGGCGATTTTCTTTACACAAGGCTCGAGGACAGGAGCAAGTCTTTCGGCTGCTTCTGATTCTGCTTTCTTGAGTTTTGCGTAAGTTTTGAGGATACCTGTTGCCTGGGCAACTGTAAAGTTATTGTCTGTAAGTTCTGCAGGCATTGAAAGAACTGCCAGTACAGAAGCGTTATTTTCGTTGATTACGAGATAGTCGTCGATAAAGTCCTGAGTAAAGAGGTCACATGATTTTGTGATGAGGGCCTGTGAAACCATGTTCTTATAGTTTTCCATCTGGATTTCAAGACCTGGTGTTACTTTAGCAAGTCCTCCGAAGAACGGAGCCGACTGGAATGTGCGTTTTGTGCCTTTTACGAATGTTTCTGGAACTGTATTGAGAGCTTCGTTGTAACGGCCTGCGTTTGCCATTACTGCAGCATAAGAAACTACTGTCTGTTCTGTGAGGTTTGTATTGAATGAAACGTCGCTTGTGCTCTGACGCATAAATTCTGAGATGATTGTCTGGCCGAGTGCATTTGTTGTGCTCTGCCATTCTCCTCTAGAAGCGCCTGCAAGTTCTGAAGCTGAGTCGATTGAGAATTCTGTCTGTTTTACGTAAGCGTTATAGCGTGCAAATTTGGAATTCTGTAAGAAAACGAGCTTGTTTGCTTCGAGGTGCGGGGCGATAAGGGAATATGATGAATTTCTTCCTTCGAGGATAGCCTGTTTTGATTTCTGGTCTGTTACAGTAAAACCGCTGAGGGGCTTTGCAGTAATTGAAACATCTGATATCTTGTCTGGAAATTCACTTGTAATCATGAGCGGAGCGTTGTCCGAGCCGTCAGAAAGGGAGAAGGTGATTTTAATTCCATCAGAAAAAACAAGAGTACATGATGTATCAGTAGAACTCCATGAGCGGAGAACTGCCCTGCGGACTTTGTCGTTTGAAGTATACTGAACAGGGTGACTTTCATCACCTATAAACTGGATTCCGTTGTAAGCAACCTGAAACTGGTTTTTAAGGCTTGTGTTTCCCGGTGTGCTTTCAGCTTCCATAAGTGTAACCCTCATTGAATGAATGGTTTTTCTTATGATAGAATCGCTTCTAAATTGAATTACAAAAATGCCGACAATAATAACGGCGTAAAGGACAAATAGTCCCAGTGACTTTCTAACAATATGATTACGCATTTTGTTTAGTTTAGTCGAGTCGAAAGGGAAAATCAACTATTTGCGTACTCTTTATAGGAAAAAAGATGTTAAAAAACGGTAAATTTACAGATTTCAGTGCATTAAAGAGAAAATTTGCAGCACTTTCATTTATTTTTATTCTTACAGGTGGAATTTTCGCAGCCGATGTCAAAGGTAAAAATTCCACTGCTCCTGCAAAGCAGACAGCTCAGTCAAGGGCAGCTAATCCTCGCGTTCAGTTTGTACAGGGACTTCAGAAAAGCCTTGCGTCAGGTGATCTTGAAAAAGCAATCGCTTCATTTGATGAACTCGATGAAAATCTTAAAGCTGATACAGGACTCATGCTCATTAAGTCTTCACTTTTGATTTCTGCAAACAGACTTGATGAAGCTTCAAAAGTTTTAACTGACCTCGAAGCAAAAGATCCTTCAAACATTGATGTGCTCGAACAGAAAATCATGGTTGCAAAAGCACAGGGCAAAAAAGGTGAAACTGCAAAATCAAATGCGATTTCAAAAGTTCTTGCAATCGATCCGAACAATGCAATGGCAAATGTAGAACTCGGACAGGAACAGGTTCTCGGGCACAGATACAAAGGTGCTAAAAATTATTTCTTGAAGGCACTCAAAGGAAACCCAAAAGATTTCAACGCACTCTTCGGACTTGGACAGACATCATATTATTTAAATGAGATTGACGATGCGCGTTCTGCATTTGAAAAAATTCTTGCACTCAATCCAAATGAAGCAATTGCATATCAGTATCTTGCAAAACTCGATGCAGAAAAAGAAAACTACAAGACTGCAATTGAAAACGTAAAGAAAGCAATTGCAATCGAAGACAACAATTATGAATATTACATGGACCTCGGAACATATTCACGCTTTGTCGGAAAATTTAAGGATGCAGAAATGGCATGGACAAAAGCAATCGAATTGAATCCGGATTACTTTCTCGCTTATGCATACAGAGCAGGTCTCTATGACGAACAGAACAGATTCGCAGAAGCTCTCAAAGATTACCGCATGGTAATTGAAACAAATCCAAAATATTATTTTGCATATGAAGCACTCGGCATTCTTGCATGGCATGAAGGAAACTGGGAAGAAGCTCGTGCCGCATTTGAAAAGGCATACGGATATAACAAAGAAAATATTTCTTACCCTTTGATGATTGCAACTTGCTATCAAAAGCAGGGAAAAGCGCAGATGGCTAAGATGTTCCTTGAAAAAGTGATGAAGGAAACTGCGGATAAACAGACTTTGAAATTTCAGATGATCAGATTGTACCACGACATGGGACCTGGAAATGCTGAAACAGACATCGCACTTAAGATTCAGAAAGAAGACAACTCTCAGACTCGCGGAAAGATGCTTTACTACTTTGGACTTTATTATGAACTCAAAGGTAAAGACCAGCTTGCAGTCAAATACTACAGTGAAGTAACAAACATGCAGAGTCCTATGTTCTTTGAATTCAGACTTGCAGAGTGGAGAGTAAAGAATGAGTAGTACAAAAAAAGTCCTTATTCTCGACGGAAGAAAAATTACTTTACTCGGAACAGCACATGTTTCAAAAGAAAGCTGCGAAGAAGTAAAAACAGAAATTACAAATGAAAAACCAGATTGCGTTGCAATCGAACTTGATGAACGCAGATACAATTCAATTATGGATCCTGAAAGCTGGAAGAAACTCGACATCGTAAAAGTTTTGAAACGCCGCGAAGGATTTTTAATGCTTGCAAATCTTGTTCTCGGTTCTTTTCAGAAAAGAATGGGTCAGAATGTCGGCGTAAAACCTGGCGACGAAATGATGGCAGCAATCAACTGCGCAAAAGAAAACAACATCGAGTTTTCTCTTGTTGACCGTCCGATTCAGGTAACTCTCAGAAGAGCGTGGGCAAAAAATAATTTTTGGGGAAAGTGCAAGCTTCTTGCTTCCCTTATTGCAAGTGCATTTGACAAAGAAGAAATTTCAGAAGATCAGATTGAAAACCTTAAGAAAGAAAATGAAATGGATACAATGATGGGAGAACTTGCAGAATATCTTCCGACAGTAAAAGAAGTTCTCATCGATGAACGCGACAGATATTTAGCAACTCACATCTGGAATTCAAAAGGAAACAACATCGTTGCAGTTTTGGGTGCGGGGCATCTTGGTGGTGTTGAAGCATATCTTACAAAGATTGCAGACCAGAAAGCAGTTACAGATACAAGTGACATCGAAACAGCTCCTGCTGGTGGCGTTGCAGGAAAAATCATCGGCTGGGCAATTCCAGTCATCATCGTCGGACTCATTGCGTACGGATTTATCGCACACGGAAAAGATGTCGGAAGCGACATGGTATTTAAATGGGTTATGTGGAACGGAAGTCTTGCGGCAGTCGGTTCTCTGCTTGCACTTGCAAATCCGATTACAATCATCGTTGCATTTGTCGGAGCGCCTCTTACATCGCTTTGTCCTCTAATCGGCGTCGGCATTTTAACAGGAATTACACAGGCAGTTGTCTGCAAACCAAAAGTTGAAGACATCGAAAAACTTCAGGATGATGTATGTCACTTCAAAGGCTGGTATACAAATAAAATTCTACGCGTATTCGTAGTTTTCTTTTTATCATCGCTTGGTTCCACAATCGGAACATTCATCGCAGGCGGAAAGATTGCACTGCTTTTAAAAAATCTTGGAATGTAAATTTAAGTTGGAATTTATGAAAAAAGTTTTATGTTTAATTGCATTTGCTGTTTTAGGTTTTGCAGTTATTTCATGCGGAGATTCTGAAAAGAAAACAGACACTGTGCTTTCTATAGATTTTCAAGTTGAAAATAAACTTACTGATAATATTAAGAAAAAAATTTCTGAAGGTAAGTACGATCTTAATGAAACTGATAAAGAAGGTTACAACTTCTTTACGCGAAATATTTCAAATTTAAGCATTCCTGATTTTAATTATCTCATCGATGCAGGAATGAAATTTGATAAAGCTGATAACAATCTTAATTATCCAATTTTTATTTATCTTAACAGCGGAAAACCAAATAAAGAATTTATTACTGCCCAGCTGCATAATCTCAGTGATTTAAAAATCAGAGACCGTAATGGAAATAATCTTATGCAGTATCCTTGGATGATAGAGAACGGATTTTTTTATACCCTTTACAAAGGTGGTGCATTTGAAGAAAAGAAAAACAGTGACGGTATCAGTGTTTATACTTCTCTTGTAAAGGCAGATAGAAATGACATATTAAAATTTCTTTTTGCGGAAAAAAAGGCAGCTCTCAATATTGCTGAAGATGAATTTAAAACAGTTTATGATTATCTGAATACTAAAGATAAATCTCTCGCTTCTGTATTTAAGAAAATGTTTAATGACAGAAGTGTAATGAATTCTCCAGTTGATTATACGCGTCCTCAGGTAAGAAGACCTGCAGACAGAATGACTGATTATAAAATGAAAATAATGTGTCCAATCGAAGGTGTGTCTCTGAATCATACGGGTAAAGAAGAACAGGCGATGGTGTATGCATTATGCGATATTGTTCTTGATGACGGAACGAAAATTCCGGCTGGCAAAAAAATTTTTATTTATGAGATTATTCCGGACAGATTTGTTGTTGAAGATGATTATGTATGTCATGTTTATACAGCAGGATCTTCTGATAGAAGTTATTTTGAAATTACAGACCGTTATGTTTCAGGACATATTTCAGGAGATAAAAAAGAACTGGCATTGCTTAGTACAGGTGCACATTCGTGGTTAAATAATCCACCAGAAACAGCTCCTGAATCATTTGATGATTATAACTTCAATGATTTTTACAACGGTGATTACGCAGAACCTGTTGAAACTGCGTTGCTTATAAACGGAAAAGTTTTTGATATAAACATAGAATTACAGGATGTTAAAGGTTATGACTTTGAATTTGAGTATGGCTGGGCAAACAGTCTTAATATTATAAGACTGTCAGAACATGATCCGTTCCCTTTTACATCTTTCTGGGTTCTTGATAATTTAACAACGACATATCTCGGTTCTCAGAGTTTACGAAGACGACATTCTTATCAGACAGAATTCATATGTAAGAAAGTCAAAGAAGACAGAGCATTCCCAATGACAATTTCGCTTGTAAAGGTGAATACCGAAGAAGAGAGTGTAGAAACAACTTCATGGACTTCTGACTATCCGTATGATTACAGATCTTGTCCACCTGCTGAATATGAATATTACCCGTTCTATTGGTATGGGGAATAAAAAAAATTGAACATACAAAGTGGGAAAATTGTAAAGAACTTCCAACGGAATATTCAGAAGAGGTCTTTGCCTGGGACGGAGAAAATTTCAGATAACCTGGAATTTTTATTTACTTAAACACCTTCTGCACTAATTCATGAACATCGTTCACACAAATAATGTCATCCTCTTTTGCCGGAGCGATGACGTTTTTGTATCCAAGGCCGATTGCAGTTTTTGCTCTCTGCTTGATGCGTGACACAGGTCTGATTTCTCCTGCAAGAGAAAGTTCTCCGATAATTACAGTGTTGTCTTTTACTGCAATTCCGCTTCGAGCAGAATAAAGTGCTGCTGCAAGGGCTGCATCAATTGCACTTTCTGTGAGACGAACTCCGCCTGCGACATTGATGTAAATATCCTGATCTGAAAAATGCATTCCTGTTCTTTTTTCGAGAACGGCAGCCACTCGGCTTACTCTGTTTGAATCAATTTTTTCTGAATAGACTCTTGTTAAAGAACTTTTTGCCGGAACTGTCAAAGCCTGAATCTCAACTAAGAAAACTCTCGTTCCTTCAAAGACAGCACTCACTGCAACACCGTTTGGAATTCCGCTGTCTCGTCGTGTGATGAACATCGTGCTCGGATCTCCGACAGTCTTCAAACCTGATGCACTCATTTCGAAAATTCCAAGTTCATCAACACTTCCGAATCTGTTTTTATATGCGCGTAAAAATCTTATTTCATCGTTATTGCGTTCAAAAGAAATTACAGTGTCGACCATATGCTCGAGAGCTTTTGGTCCTGCGATATTTCCGTCTTTTGTAACATGACATGTCATAATTAAAACGCTGTCATTTTCTTTTACCCATCCGACAAGTTCATTCGTGCAGTACTTGAGCTGGTTTACAGTTCCCGGAATTATTCCGCCCTCAATCGAATAAACTGTCTGAATCGAATCGATGATTACAAATGCTGGTTTTAATTCTGCAAGTGCATCAGTGATGTCTTCAAGTCTCATCGTACACATTATCTGAATGTTATCGCAGTTTAATCCGAGCCTGTTAGCACGCGCTTTAATCTGACTTGATGATTCTTCTCCAGAAACATAAAGGACAAGACCTGCATTTCTTTTTTCAAATGTTGCTGCAGTCTGCAATAGCAAAGTTGATTTTCCGATTCCAGGTTCTCCTGCAAGTAAAATTGCAGATCGTTTTGTGGCCCCAGTTCCACCGAGAACTCTGTCAAACTCTTCGATGCCAGTCGAGATTCTGTCGTCATCCATTGCAACGACTTTTGAAAGCGACATCGGTTTTACTTTTACTGCAATGTTGTTCGGGCTCACAGAAGTAAGTGCATTTGGATCTGTCACACATTCTTCCATCGTATTCCACGAACTGCATTCAGGACATCGTCCAAGCCATCGCGGCTGTGTAAATCCACAGTTTGAACATTTATATGAAATCGAAATTTTTTTCTTAGCCATTTGTTTTTCCTTTATGTGGAATTTCTTCGCCTCGATTGATTATAGTTTTCAGAAATCGATTGCAGTTTTAGAAATTCCATTTAAAACGAAATCGCGTCGAGTGATGAGCTTTCTGCTTTTTCATTTTTGTTTTTTATTATAACAAATATTTTGTTTGGCGCACATGAAAGCCACTGTCCGGGTTTTAAAATCTTTCCGCTTGTGACACAGATTTTATTCGGACACGGCGAGTCAGAAATGCAGACTGTTTTGTTTTCGATTACGACTGTCGTTTTTCCGATAAGGCCATCGATGGAAACTGTCTGATTTTTGCCGAGGTCATATTCGTATTCTGCGTCCGGGGACGAAATGTACAAAACCGGGTTTTCACGGCCTGAAAATATTGTACTCAGAAACAGGAAAAATATTACCAAAAACGCAAAAAAAATGAAAAAATCTGCAAATTTAATTTTGAATTTTGTTGACATTATTCCGTACTCGATGTATATTATATTCAGCTTGTAAATAAGCTGATAAACTCTCTCCGATGTCCAGCTATACTGGACGGCAAGGTTCCCTTTTAGTGTTACTGGTTGGGAACCTTGTTTTTTTAACTTCAGTTTTATTATTTGCCTTGAGTTATAACAGAGTCAGCTGGAACTGATTTTGTAATCCAGGTGTTTCCGCCGATGGTGGAGTTTTTACCAATTATAGTATTTCCGCCAAGAATTGTTGCGTTTGCGTAAATTGTTACATTATCTTCAATAGTTGGGTGACGTTTTTTATCCTGAAGATCTTTTCGAACGCTAAGCGCTCCTAAAGTAACACCTTGGTAAATTTTTACGTTGTTACCAATAACACAGGTTTCACCAATAACAACACCAGTTCCATGATCAATAAAGAAAGATTCACCAATTTTTGCTCCAGGATGAATATCAATACCAGTTTTACCATGTACGTCTTCACTCATAATTCTTGGAATAATTGGAATTCCGTTTTTAAATAAGAAATATGCAATTCTATGAACAAGGATGGCTTCAAGTCCAGGGTAAGAAAGAATGATTTCTTCAGGACTTTTTGCAGCAGGATCGCCTTTAAAGCCGGCATCGATATCCATTTGAATAAGTCTGCGAATTTCTGGAATTTCTTCAATAAGGGCAAGAGCTGTTTGTTCTGCTAATTTAAAACAGTGAGAAG
>JAGHSB010000076.1 GCA_018066075.1 Candidatus Treponema scatequi | reverse complement strand
CCTCCAGTTTTATACTTAAATCTGGAGGTATTTTTATGCACTCAAATATTAAGATAATTGGTCTTGGTGGAATGGGAGCCAATGTTCTTATATCAATGAAAAAGAATGGAATTATTACAGATTCCCTCATAATTGATTCTGATTATTAATTATCGTAACTGGTTTAGCCGGTAACGTTTGTACAAAATACATGGTTCCAATAATTCAACACGTAATAAAATCCTGTAAAGATGTTGTCCTGGTTGGAGTGATGCCATTTAATTTTGAAGCTCTAACAGACAAAGCAAATGAAAATTATTTGGCAGTAAAAGAATTCCCTGTAAAACGTCATATTTTAAGAAATCAGGAGTTACTGGAAGAAAAATCTTTTGGCGATTTAAGTATCAAAGCAGCTTTTAACTTAGTTAACGATACAATTGATGAACTCATAAAAAAGGAAATTATTTCATAAAAACATTTTAACAACGACACTGTTTGTCATACCTCCCATGTTATTCTAATTACAGAATCACATGAGGAGGTATTTTTTATGTCTTTCGGAAAAACAGTTATTGGATCAGTTGCAGTAATAGTAACTGTAAAGATTATTTCAACTTTAATAGACACAAAACCAGAAACTAGTGAAATTAAAGAAAAAATCAAAACAGAGTATTCGAGAAGAAAAGAAGCGGATAAAGATATTTGCAAAGAAATTATCGAATTCTTACAGAAAAAGAACACTAAAATCCCATCTACAGTAATCGGATTATAAGGAGATCACAATGATAAAAAACCAATTACAAGTTTTTTAGGTGGAATACTAACGACAATCCTTGTTGAAGCTATAGGTGCTCTCATTTCGATTCACAATGAAAATAAGAGAGATGAAGAGTTTCGTGAACGTATGATGAGAAGGCATGGTGAAGAAGCCATTCAAATTACTGGAGCTGATTACAAAGAATGTGCAGAAAAGCTTATTGATATTATCCGTGAATATAAAAAGTACGGTGACATTTTTGAAGTTTCTATCACTATTAACGGAGAAGGAACTTCATCATTAAAAGAATCAATTAACCTAATCAAAAACGTAATCAATAGTAAATATGAAAACTTGAATTTTGAATGGAATGTTGGAAAAGAACTTACAAACACAGCAGGAATGTCTGTAAGAATAAAATGTTTCTAAGAGGTGAGGAATATGTTTAATAATCTGAATTTTAATTTTGGTTCACAAATACAGAATTTAATCATTTCGGGCATTCCAGAATTCACTGAAGTTTTTGAATATTGTTTTAATTATGGCTCAGAAAATTGTGGAGAAATGTATAAAAATCATTTTTCTGCATATGAAGAACTGGAAAAAAATAAAAACTTTATGAAAAGTATTAAGATTCTGGAATATGTGGAACAGTATAAAACTTCAATTGTTTTGAAAGGAAATACAGAAAAACTTACCGCAGCAATTCATCTAATGACAGAAGAAATAGCAAAAAGAAAGTTTTCTCTTAAGGCTGAAGAATATACTGTTAATGATTTTCGAGAACTTCAATCGGCCTTAGGTTTGCTTTGGATGGCAGGTGAAACACCTGGAAGAAACTCAACCTTTATTGAAATGTAGTAATTAAAATAATAAAGCATTTAGGAGGAAAAAAATGCAAAAAGAAGTAAATATTTTAATTGGTTTGGAACTTGTTCCATACATGAAAAAAGATTTTTTGGATTCTTTGTCAAAAAAGAATTCAGAATTGGGAAAAGATTTTCATTTTAATTTTAGGGATGATATCTCTTTAAAACCAAATGAATATTCTATTGAGATTAATGGATGGCAAAAGGCTTTTGTATTCGAAAAAACAGCTGGCGAAGAGAATCCAGTGATTTCGTTTGTAGATGACATAATAAACGAAGTTAATATCTTCTGTTAATCTATTGTATCGGCAGAGTACTTAGTTTTCTAAGTACTCTGTTGATATAAAGATTGCTAGAGAAAAT
>JAGHSB010000253.1 GCA_018066075.1 Candidatus Treponema scatequi | reverse complement strand
AATATATATTACAAACATCAGATATGCGGATGTCATATAACGGCTTATTATCTCAGCCTTCCAAGCTGATGACGAGGGTTCGACTCCCTTCATCCGCTCTCAAGCGACCTTTTAGAAGGTCGCTTTTTTTTGTCCCCGCAGGCATTTTGAGTGGAATTCATAAAAAAAATGACTCCAGTCTTCACCAGAGTCATTTCCAAAATTTATTTCTTTATCGTCTTCAAAATAAGTTTATCAAATCCACGGGCCAAGAAATTGCTCTTTACTTCAAAGTTTCTGTCGCATATAAGTGGAACTTCTTCAATCAGAATTCCCTTTACAAAAACTTTAATCGTTCCAAAAACGTCGCCCGCTTTTACAGGACCAAAGACAAACTCCTGTCTTTCAAGTTCAACTTTCAAATCATTTTCCGGATCAACTTCTTCACCGTTAAAATACTTTGGAACAACGGTATTAAACTCATAAGGTGCAATGAGCCTCATTGAATTTGCATAACCGTGCATTTCATTTTTTGTTCCTAGAACAGGTACGATATATCCGCGGCATTCTTTATATTTTTTTCCTTCAGAGAAATCATATGAAAAAAACTGATCCCCTATTCTGTCTTCCGGTTTTATTTCAACAAAATTACCGAAAGCAAATTCCATCAAAGTTGTTCCGTCTTTCTGTCTCAAAGGATCTCCGTCTGCATATCTTCCGCCCGGACCTTTCATCGTAACGCTGATGTATCTTTCTCCATTTCGTACGCATGTCAAAGAAAGATTGTATCCGCTTTCATCGATGTAACCAGTTTTAATTCCGTCGCAGCCGTCGAGAGTTTTCAAAAGCTTGTTTGTGTTTACCTGTTCAAGTCCGCTCCAGATTGAATCAGGATGACCCTTCGCAAGATTCTGAACAGGTTTACCGACATCTTCTTTTGCAATGTTTTCAGGTTTCGGGTAAATAAATTTTCTGAGGCTGTGATAGTCTTTTAAACTTTCAGGGAACTTCGAAATATAGATTCTCGAAAATGCCGCCATCTCTCGCGCAGTCGTAATATTTTCTTCGCTGTATCCTGAAGGTTCAACAACTTTTGTATTTACAAGACCACAGTTTTTAATTTCAGCATTTACTTCTTCGATAAATTTTTCTTCAGATCCAAAAAGATAAAGTGCAATCGCATGACTTGCATCATTTCCGGAACACACGGCAACACCCTGCAACAATTCACGCAAAGTAACTGTCTGTCCTTTCCCCAAAAACATCAGTGACGAATGCGGCGGCATATGACTTGCCCATGTCTCTTCCGGAAGCGGAACGCCATCATCAAGCGATGCTTTTCCTTCACTGATCTTTTGAAATACCGTATACATCAAAAATAATTTTGTCATTGATGCCGGCGGAATTAATTCATCGGCATTTTTTTCGTAGAGAATGTCACCCGTATCTGCATTGATCAAAATTGCGCTTTCTGCATTTACATCAAGTTCTGCTGCAATCGTATCATACGGAAGTTTGTGAACTGTTTTTCTTCTCTCAAATTTTACGTCTTCATAAAAATCATAAAGTTCTTTTCTGCCGCAGTCTACTTGAAACTGCGCAGAAATAATCTGAGATCTTCTGACACCAAAATATACGGCACAAATCAAAACGACGGCGCCGCAAATTCCACAGACAAAATATTTTATATTTTTCTTAACGAAAAGAAGTTTTGCTTCATTCCACAAAAAAATAATTTTGTCACGCAATTTTTCAAAAAACGAAATTATCTTATTCAGTAAGCTGTCTATACGCATATTCTGCCACACTCTGTTCTGCTTCTTTTTTACTCTTTCCAGACTTAGGTCCGTAAACTTTATCACCGAGACGAACGCTCATATAGAAAGTCTGGTCGTGATCCGGTCCTTCTGTTTTAACGAGTTCATAAAAAGGAGTTTTCTTGCTCTGCTTCTGAAAATATTCCTGAAGCAAAGTTTTGTAATCCTGGTTTCCCTTGTGATCCTGAACTTTTCTGATTTCAGGAATTATAAAACGAAGGACAAAGTCCCTCGCCTTTTCATATCCCGAATCAATGTAATATGCACCGATTACGGCTTCGACACAGTCTGCAATGATTGCAGGTTTCTTTCGTCCGTTTGTCATCTCTTCGCCTTTTCCAAGGACGAGCATTTTATCGATTCCGATTGAAAGTCCAATCGGTGCAAGAGTCTTTTCTGAAACTACCTGAGCCTTAATTTTTGCAAGGTCACCTTCAGGATTTTCTGCCATGTCAGCGTACAAAAAAGCTGCAGTTGCCATTCCTAAAACTGAGTCACCTAAAAACTCAAGACGCTCGTTGTTATATCTTTTGTGCTGTGAATTTTCATTCGAATAGCTTCTGTGATGAAATGCGAGGTCAAGAAGTTCAATGTCGTTGAATTTTATTGAAAGAGGTTTACAGAAATCGTAAAGCTGCTTTTTTCTTTCAGCTGGAACTTTACGGTCTCCAAAAAATATTCGTTTTAAATTTTTCATTTTCTCACCCAATTACATTATACATTTAAAACAAAAAAAAACACAGATTTTTTAACAAAACCTGTGTTTTTTATAAGTAAAATCTAAAATCAGATTAACTGAAATTATTTTTTTGAAAGTTCAGTTTTGATGAATTCATAAGCATCGCGAACTGTTTCAAATTCGTTTGCTACTTCGTCAGGAATACTAACTTCTAATTCTTCTTCAATTGTATAAACAAGTTCGTAAGTATCAAGACTGTCAGCTCCAAGATCACCACGGAATGAAGAATCCATAGTAATTTTGCCTTCATCGATTTCCAGTTTTGTAGCGATAAGCTTCTGGATTTTGTTGAACAATTCGTCCATGTTTTACTCCTAATTAGCCGTTTGTTTCAGGTGTAATTACCTGACGACCGCGATAAAAACCGCATTTTGGACATACGTGGTGTGACTGCACAAGGTTTCCACAATTGCTGCATTCTACGAGCTGTGGAGCTTCAAGGCGCATATTAATGCCACGGCGTCTCTTTGAAACGGCTGCTGATGTTTTTGATCTAGGTACTGCCATATATAAACCTCACTATACTAGTTTTCTCTAAAATAACTCGGTTATATTACAACATTTTTTCCCTAAGTGTCAATGGCATTATACCAAACTTTTAAGTTTTGTCAAACACTTTTTAAAAAAATGTCATAAAAAAGTTAACAATTTTTAATTTTTTGTCAGAATAATTAAGTGGAATTTCTAAAACCGCCTACTTTTCAAACTTGCTCTTCATCTTTTCTGCAACAAGGGCTGGAACCATCTTTGAAATGTCACCGCCAAATTTTGCAAGGTCCTTAATCGAACTTGATTTGATAGTTACATATTTCTGTTCTGTCGGTACAAAGATTGTATCGATTTTTGAATTAAGGGAATGGTTAATGAGCGAAAGGTCAAACTCATATGCAAAGTCAGTGGCATTACGAATTCCACGAAGCAAAACTGAAGCACCGCTTTTTTCTGCATAGTCAACGATAAGACTGTTCCATGTGTGGATCTTTACGTTTTTGTAATTCTTTGTGAGTTCTGTAAGCATCTCTACTCTTTCTTCCGGAGTAAAGAGATAGTTCTTTTCAGGGTTAACTGCCACAACTACATCAATCTCGTCAAAAATTGAAATAGTTCTTTCAATAACGTTCAAATGTCCGAATGTCGGAGGATCAAAAGATCCTGGAAATACTGCTTTAACCATATTTTTAAAATATCAGATTTGACGAAATCGGGCAAGAGAGTTACAATATATAGTATGAAAA
>JAGHSB010000058.1 GCA_018066075.1 Candidatus Treponema scatequi | reverse complement strand
CTCTTCATATTATAATATGTTAATACGGAGAGTTTTATTATGCCTTCATTAGTTAAAGAAATAATTCAAGGTCGTAAGACCTTTTTTATAGCACCTGACAAATCTCTTTTCCCAGAAACATATCTCGAAGACTACCTCGCTCGCGGCTATGAATGTTATTTCATTGATAACGATCTTATTCTTCCAATTGATATGAAAATGGAAATTCTTCTTTCCGTTTTCAAAGATTCAATCGTATTTTTTAATATTGATACAGCAATCAATAATTTAAACTGGAAAGAAGTAATCTCCAAATGTAGAAAAAAATATCCCGAAGCATTACTTGGTGTATCTTATGCAAAAAAACAATCACCTGGCGAAAGAGCAAAACTGGAACAATATTATCTTTTAGATGTTGGAATTCAGTGTGGGTGTATTCAGCTTGAGTGGAAAAAAGAAAATAATTTCAGTGTTTTAGAAAAAGCATTATTCGCAAATGAAGCAATGGGAAGACGAAAAGCTGTTCGTGCCTGCTGCAATGGCTTCTGTACAATGAAATTCCGTGATAAATTTGATAATCTTACATCGATATCACTAAATGACATAAGTCTTTCGCATTTTTCAATTTTCGTCGAAACAGAAACTGGTATTGATTTTGAAGATTATGAAAAAATTGAAGATATTCAGTTTGTAATCAGAGGACTTCATTTCGTTTCAGATGCGATCATCTTTACAAAACGTGATACACCAGAAGGAAAATTAATCGTTTTTGCTTTCAGTAAAAAAGACGGACAGCTTGGTCTTGATCCTTTAAATCGCCAGCTGCTCATTCCAAAACTTTACAGCATCATGGAAGAAAACTTTAACGGTCTTGTAAGTAAATTATTTCAGACTGCAAAAGAAAAATTAAACATCCGTTAATTTAAATTTATCAATCCAGTTAATTTATTCTCTCTTTTATACGAACATATGTTATTCGACATTTCAAGAGTAATAAAAGAATAATTACATAAGAAAAAATATTCATTGGCTTTGGCAAAATTGCAAAAAAGTCGTATAAACCGTGCAATAGAATCGGATAAATAAGCGCACTTATACGGATACATTTATTCTTTGCAGAATAGATGAACATTGCAAGAAGTCCTGCAGCAAATGCGTGAATTACAATCGATGTAAATGACCTGAGATAAATCAAATTGAGTAAAACAGTTCCACCGTGAGCACTTGCCTTCTGAATTGATGACAAAATATAAATTACAGATTCAAAACAGCCTAAGAAAAGTCCCGCGAGAAGTCCGTACCAGAACATCTCTTTCAAACTAATTTTCTTTACAGGCATCAGACAGAGCGCCGCACATTTGAAACCCTCTTCAATCAAACCGTAAAGCAGAATTGCCCTCATCAAAAGCGAAAAGAACATCTGCCCCTTAATCTGAAAAAAATCCCCGAAACTGTATTGCAAAACCGTAATCGGAATTAAAGCGAGAAGACCCAAAGCGCACGCAATCAATTCTTTTACAATAGAAATTTCATCTACAAGAATTTTTAACAAAACAAAAACAGTTACAAATGGAATAAAACAAAGAATTATTGCTGCGTAAACATTCATAAAAAAATTATATGAAAAACGCGCGGGTATTACAAGAGATTAAAATCATTTCAGTGATTATGACCGTTCAAAAGATTTTTATCCTTTCATAAACCGCGGGTCTTTTCAAAGAAATCATCTTTCTATTTGTCATAAATACTATTTCGACTTATAATTAACTTATGTCAGAAAAACATTCTATTATTTTAATTGGAATTAAACATTGCGGAAAATCAACTCAGGCTAAGGCACTTGCAGAACATTACAAGTGCGATTGTTTTGACACAGATGATGTCATCAAAGAACTGACTGGTAAAACTCCGCGTGAAATTTACAACTCAGAAGGACGCGATTCTTTTATCGGTGCTGAAAAAACTGCATGCCAGTATCTTTCTGCAAAAATTGCAAAAGAAAGAATCATTGTAGCAACAGGCGGTGGTCTTGCAGAAAATGAAGGAGCCATCCGCGCACTTTCTTCAAATTCAATTTTTGTTTATTTATTCATCGATGAAAAAACTGCATGCGACAGAATCATTTCAGAAGCAAAAACCGATGGTGATAAAATCACAGACCAGTCATCACTTCCATCATACATAGCAAAAAAAAATCCGTACACCACTGACGATGTACGGAATATTTTTCACACATTCTACGAAGAACGCACTTCAAAATACGAAATGCTTTGTGATATAAAAATCGACCAGAAAAATAATTCGATAGAAAAAATTACAAAAGAAATTATTTCTAAAGTCGATTTACTTTAATTACAGCCACCGCCTCCGCAGCTGCCGCAGTCCCCACCAGAACTACCGCATCCACCACAACTTCCGCAGCTTCCACTGCATCCACCGCGAGGTGCTGTCATCTGTTTAACTTCTTCTTCTGTCAAATCACGAACTTCTACAACTTCAACATCAAAGAACAAATCTTTTCCTGCAAGTTCATGGTTTGCATCGATTGTGATTTTATCATCTGCAACTTTTTTTACAGTTACGATAGAAGGACCCATCGGACTGTCTGCCTGAAACTGCATTCCAACTTCGATTTCAACTGAAGTATCAAACTGATCACGTGGAACTTCGATAACGAGTTTTTCATCGTATTCGCCGTATCCATCTTTTGGTGCAATCTGTGTCGAAAATTTTGCTCCAGGTTCTTTGCCTTCGAGTTCTTTTTCAAGACCACTGATTAAATATCCATGACCGTGAACATACTGCAATGGATCTCTTTCAACAGAAGAGTCTAAAACTTTTCCGTCTTTATCTTTCAATGTGTAGTGAATTTTTACTACTTTATTCTGTTCAATTTTCATTTACATTTCCTGTACAATTTCTGTAATTTCCGGGATAGCATCTTTAACATAAGATTCTACTCCCATCTTAAGTGTCATTGTTGCCATTGGACAAGATCCGCATGCTCCGACAAGCTTCAAATGAACACGATTCTGATCATCAAGTGAAATAAATTCCATATCACCACCGTCTGCCTGCAAATTAGGACGGTACATATCCAAAACTTCTTTTACTTTTGCTTCGAGTTCGCTATTTGCCATTGTTAACTCCTTTTATTT
>JAGHSB010000238.1 GCA_018066075.1 Candidatus Treponema scatequi | reverse complement strand
AAAAAGTATTGCATAAAGTTTTGAAAATCCGTATAATTATTAAAAATAAATTAAGTTAATTGCATATTTATGCAATTTGAGGGCAAAACATTGAAAAAAACTTCTGATAGCTCATTTCTAAAACACCTCGCAGTCGTTGCCCAGAAAAACGACAAAATTAATCCTGATTTGTATGAAAAGTATGACGTTAAACGCGGACTTCGCTATGCAAATGGAACTGGTGTTCTTGTTGGTCTTACAAAAATTGGAGATGTAGTTGGTTATGAAATTCAGGACGGAAAAAAAGTTCCGGTTCCTGGAAAACTTTTGTATCGCGGTTACGATATAGCAGAACTTGTTCACGATGCAGAGAAACATAACGAATTTGGTTTTGAACAGACAGTTTATCTTTTGATGTTTGGAAAACTTCCGACAAAAAAACAGCTTGCAGATTTTAAAAAATATATGGGCTCACTTCGTGTACTTCCACCAAACTTTACAGAAGACATGATCATGAAAGCGCCGTCTAACGACATCATGAATAAGATTGCCCGCAGTGTTCTTGCAAGCTATTCATATGACCCAGATCCTGAAAACCGCAGCGTTGACAACATCATGAGACAGTGCCTCGAACTTACTGCACGTTTTTCAACTCTCGCTGCCTACGCATATCAGGCAAAGCGCCGTTACTATGACGGACAGAGCATGTACATTCACAATCCTAATCCGGAACTTTCAACTGCAGAAAACTTTTTGCATTTGACTCGCTTTGACGGACAGTATACAAAACTTGAAGCACAGATTCTTGACCTCGCATTGATTTTGCACGCAGAACACGGTGGTGGTAACAACTCATCACTTACAGTTCACGTTGTATCATCAGCTGATACAGATACATATTCCGCAATTGCAGCAGCTGTCGGTTCCCTTAAAGGAAGAAGACATGGTGGTGCAAACATCCGCGTAATCGAAATGATGGATGAAATTAAAAAGAATGTTAAGGACTGGAGTTCTGATAAACAGATTCGTGATTATCTTACAAAGATTGCAACACGCCAGGCATTTGATAAAACTGGTTTGATTTATGGAATGGGTCACGCAATTTATACTGTCAGCGATCCTCGTGCAACTTTGCTTAACGAACTTGCAGAAAAACTTGCAAAAGAAAAAGGCTGCCTTGATGAATTTAAACTTTACAAGAAGATTGAAAAAATCGGACCTGAAGTTTTGTATTCAATTCACGGACAGGGAAAACAGATCTGCGCAAACGTAGACTTCTTCTCAGGATTTGTTTACACAATGCTCGGAATTCCACGCGAATTATTTACTCCGCTTTTTGCAATCAGCCGAATTGCCGGATGGAGTGCACACCGAATCGAAGAGGTCAGTGCAGGCGGCCGAATCTATCGCCCTGCTTACAAAAATATTTGTCCAGTTCACGATTATATTCCGATGGACAAGAGATAAAAAATCAGGTCATCTGATTAAAAAAAGATGGTGGTTGCAAAGCCACCATTTTTTTTGAGTAATTTCATTTGAGGTTTGAAATGAGTAAAGATAGAATTGATAAAGTTTTGAGTCATGAGGGTTACGGAACTCGCCGCGATGTGAAAAGGCTTTTGCATACGGCAGAAGTTTTGGTAAATGGAACTCGTATTACCGATCCCGGTTTTCATACTGACATCGACAGTGATGAAATTTCAATTGACGGCGAAATAATTTCAATTGCAAAAAATATTTATCTTATGATGAATAAACCTCAGGATGTTGTCTGCGCAAACAAAGACGGACTTCATGCGACAGTTTTTTCTATGCTTGATGAACAGTATCAGTCTGGCTATGCGCTTGAAAATCTTCACTTAATCGGAAGACTCGACATCGATACAGAAGGTCTTTTGATTTTTACGACAGATGGAAAATTGACGCACCGCCTTATCTCTCCAAAATCAAACTGTCCGAAAACATATTTTGTAAGACTTGAAAAAGCTCTGACAGACAATGATAAAAAAGATTACAGCGAAAAAATGGATGCGGGCTTTGAAGTTCCACCAGAAGATAACGAAGACGCATTTACTTGTCTTCCGGCTAAAATTGAATACACTGAAAAAGATGATGAAGTAAAACTTACGATTGTCGAAGGAAAATATCATCAGGTTAAAAGAATGTTCCGTGCGCTTGGAAATAAGGTTGTTTATTTGAAGCGCGTTTCGATGAGCGGAATCAAACTTGATGAATCACTTGAGCCAGGCGAATACCGCAAGCTGACTCAAGATGAAGTTAATACTCTTCTTTCGTTCTAAAAGTTCCGTTTAATTTTAAAACATGAAGCACAGGTTTATCTGAACTGTCAAAAGAAAGGTAAGCTCTTGTTTCGCTGACTAAATCAAACTGATCAGATTTCCATGAAGCAACTGTTTTTGAATCACTGCCTTTTGGATTTTCAATGACTTCAATTTCGTCATGAATGTGATAGTCAGAATCCCTGTGTGAACGATATATCATGTGGTAAAGTTTATCACCGTTTTTGTACTGTGTAATTTTTGTTTCAGGCTCTTTTGAAATGTCATTTTTTGAAACCGTGAGATTATCAGCACCTTTGAGGAAAACCGGGTAGAGTGATTTTGAATTTTGAATCATGTTATTGTAGATTTCTTCAAGGTAAAGCTTTTCTTTGATTGTTTCCCATCTTCTGAAAACTTTTCCGTATACGCCCGCTCTGATGAAATCCATTTCGATTGGATCAGGAATCTGAGAAATATCATAATTATATTTTCTGCATCTTTTATCCTGACTGTATTTCAGGTAGCGGTAGAATGTTGTTTCATAATTTTCGTTTACATCGTAAAGGTCAGGGCTGTAGAAAATTGAATCGTATCCAGAGTTTTCAATTTCGATATCTTCGTATTCATAATCCATCGGTGTATTTTTGGAATCGGTAAAACTGTCAGAACAATACCATAAAGATTCGTCATATTAATGATTATATAAATTTTCAGCTGTTAATTCTGTTTTTGAAAAAATATTGTATTTTGGATTGTATTGAGGATATGATTTCGTTTCGTTAGCAAGTTCTATTTTATTCCAGTATTGAGAATAAATTTCTTTGTATTCTACGAGGGTTCCGTCTGAGTTGTAAAATGATGAAGGATTTAGGTAAGTGGAATTTTCATCACCGTCATCAAGAATATGTCCGTTCTCAATTGAAAAGGTCGCGGTCGGGCCAGTTCCACTTGAATAATCAGAACCCACTGAAACAGGGTCAACTTTCATTGTTTTTGATTTGCATCCTGTAAAAACAAGGATTTCTGAGAGCAAAAGTGCTACGGTAAATAGTTTAAATATCTTATTAACTTTCATACTGTATAGAATAATTTTGCAAATTACGGTTTTATACGA
>JAGHSB010000172.1 GCA_018066075.1 Candidatus Treponema scatequi | reverse complement strand
CCATTGTTGAACACAAGTTCTTGCAACTTTATGTTTTTTTGCAATTGTTCCAGCACCACCTTCTCCTCATAAGTATGCATTTACAACTTTTAATTTATACTCTTCTGAGTATTTGGACATAAAAAATGCACCTCCTAAAATTGGACTTTATTTGTCCAACTTTTGGGGTGCACTTCACCTCTTTAATAACAACTGATTATTCAGCGTTTATTTATTTTCTCAAGCTATTATCTTCCGCGTTCTGCTTTTGTCTTGCAGTCTACACAGAGACCTGTCCAAGGCAATGCTTCAAGACGAGCCATTGGAATATCTTTACCACAGTCGATGCAGACACCGTATGTTCCCTGAGCAATCTTTGAAAGGGCATTATTAATCATATCAAGGCGGTCTTTATCCTGCTGTCCAAGTGCGTCGAGCATTGTTCTATCAATTGCATCAGATGCAATATCACATTCATCGCCAGTTTCAACAGGTTTTACAAGACCTTTGAAATCTTCGCTCTTTTTTTCAAGCGATTCAAGGATATCGTTGCGTTCCTGTGTAAGCTTGTTTTTCATTTTTTCGATGAATTCTTTTTTCATAAATTGTACTCCGTCCATATTCAACAGAATTCTATTTTTTGTCAAAATAGACCCGTTGACAATTTTCTTTCTTTTGTAGATACTAATATAAGCGCAAAACGTGAAAAAAACAACAAAATTCGTTATTATTTTTAGAATTATTTTTTGGAGGAATCGTGGCTAAAGAAGAAGCTATTGAAGTAGAGGGAGTTATAGTAGAAGCATTGCCTAATACTATTTTCCGTGTAAAATTGCAGAATGGTCATATTATCATGGCCTACATCTCAGGAAAAATGCGCAAGCACTATATCAGAATCGTTCCTGGTGACACAGTAAAAGTTGCTCTCTCTCCTTATGATCTCGACCGTGGTCGAATTATTTTCCGTCAGAGATAATTATAACTTTATTTCTTCGAAGTAAGTGCCTTGATTACGGTGCTTACTCCAGAAATTGTATTCACAACACCCTTATATATCATCACAATACCGCATACCATCAAGAAAAGCGATATAAACCCAGAACTCGCAAATATAAAAACACCAAACAGCGCTGATAAAATTCCACGTGCCATTTTACTTACCCCGCCAGAAACTGTCGGTTTTGCATATTTCTCATGATAATAAGTTTTACTGTTATATCCAGATCTTCCTGCCTGTCCTTCCGTGAAAGCTTTCCAGAAATCACTGAAATCAGTATATGACTCTCTATTTGAATCGTCGTAAGTGGAATTTGAATAATTGCCATAAAATCCAGCGCCGCCAAACGGATCGTAATACGAGCCCTGTGTGTGTCCGTAATCGTTCTGGTGCTTGTATTGGTTTTGATATTGATTGTTAAAGTCTGAAAATGGATTTGACTGTGAAGCGTCGTATGCATTTCGCTGAGCAGGATCTGAGAGCACAGTATATGCTGCGTTAATTTCTTTTAATTTGTTTTCAGCTTCTACATTTCCCTGATTGCGGTCAGGATGATACTTAAGTGCAAGTTTCCTGTATGCTGTTTTAATCTCGTCCTGAGTAGCAGTCTTCTGCACTCCAAGAACCTTGTACAAATCTTCCATGTGTTTAAATATATATAATTTTTACGTTATCGGCAATGAGTATGTATAAAAAATTTTAACACAGATGGGCACAGATTTTGACAGATAGACACAGATTTAACGGATTATAGGGTGGGCAAAAAAAATTGGGTACTCGAAAAGAAAACATCTTTTGAATACCCAATTCTAATAATCTGCGTTTATCAGTGCAAATCTGCGTTATCTTCGTCTATCTATATATGAAGCTTTGAACGCATTTATTATTTCTTAGCTTTTTTTGCTGGAGCTTTTTTTGCTGGTTTTTTAACAGCTTTTTTTGCTACAGCTTTCTTTGCAGTTTTTTTAACTGCTTTTTTTGCTACGGCTTTCTTTGCAGGTTTTTTAACTGCTTTTTTTGCTGTAGTCTTTTTTACTGCTTTCTTTGCTGTTGTCTTTTTAACTGCTTTCTTTGCTGTTGTCTTTTTAACTGCCTTCTTAGCTGTTGTCTTCTTAACTGCTTTTTTAGCTGCTGTCTTCTTTGCTGCTTTCTTTGCAGTTGCTTTTTTAGCTGTTGCTTTCTTTACAGCTGTTTTTTTAGCTGTTGCTTTCTTTGCAGCTGGTTTTTTAGCAGCAGGTTTCTTTGCTGCAGGTTTTTTAGCAGCTGGCTTCTTTTCAGCTGGTTTTGCAACAGGCTCTACCTTGTCTACCATTGGTACTTCAATTTCATCTTTCTGAAGTTTCATCTTTTCTACAACTGCCTGTGCTTTTTCTCTAAGCATCTTGAGTTTGTCTTCTGTGTCATTTGAAGTAGATTTTTCAGCCTGTGGTGTATTGATTAAATTGTCAACTTCAGCCTGTTTTAATGAGATCTCCTGATCTTTGTCATCTGATTCAAACATTTTCGGTTCTCCTTTTGAAACACGATTTTTTCTCGAAAGCAACTAAAAATAATTTTAGTCTTACATTTTTTTATCGGCAGAAACACGCAGAATAATTACTAAAATTAATTTTTAACCCTTCACTTTCACATCCCATCCACCTTATTAAATGATAACTTTATTCTTGACAAATTGCAACATTTGTATTAATAACATAATTGTACTTAGTACAAAAATATCAAATATTGAGGAGATAAATATGAAACAGTGGAAATGTAAAGTTTGTGGATTTATCCACACAGGTGACAATGTACCAGAAAAATGCCCTCAGTGCGGTGCCAGTTCAGACAAATTTGAAGAAGTAAAGAATACTGGCAACAAAGGCTATGCTACAGAACATGTAATTGGACTTGCAAAAGGATTGGATGCAGATGTCGTTCAGGGATTGCGAGATAATTTTAACGGTGAATGCTGTGAGGTTGGAATGTACATCGCCATGGCTCGTGTTGCAGACCGCGAAGGCTATCCGGAAATTGCAGAAGCTTTCAAACGCTATGCTTTTGAAGAAGCAGATCACGCAAGCCGCTTTGCAGAACTTCTTGGAGAAGTAGTTACTGATTCAACAAAGAAAAACCTCGAACTCAGAGCAGCTGCAGAAGCAGGTGCCTGCGAAGGTAAATACGAACTTGCTAAAAAGGCAAAACAGCTTGATTATGATGCAATTCATGACACAGTTCATGAAATGGCAAAAGATGAAGCTCGCCACGGAAAAGGTTTCGAAGGCCTTTTGAAAAGATATTTCGGTGCGTAAAAATTCCACCAGAAAATAAAAAACAAACCGCGTAACACACAAAGAACGGTTTGCAAACAAATCACACGAAAGGAGGATAGCCCATGACAGATGCAGTAACAGTCTTGCAGAACGCGTCAATCAGACCGTCAGTTCAGCGTATCGCAATCTACGATTACCTTTGCAAAATGAAAAACCATCCGACAGCGGACACAGTTTTTCAGGCACTCAAAGACGACTATCCTACCCTTTCGCGCACAACATGCTACAACACGCTCAAACTCTTCGAAGAAAACAACGTAGTCCAGAGCATCCAGATCGAAGACGAAGCAGTCCGCTACGACGCCGACATCTCAAACCACCTTCACTTCAAATGCACAAAATGCGGCTCCGTCCACGACATCTTTCTCAAAGACAACTCAGTCTCAAAAAAAATCGAATCCATCATCCCCTCATCCTACGGAATCACCAAAATCCAAACCAATCTCTGGGGCTTGTGTCCTAAGTGTAAGTAATTTGACACAAAATTCCTTAACTAAAATTTTTAAAAACCGATAATAGATAATAGAAATAAATCATTAAAGATTTTGGGAGATCTTATGAAAAAAAGCTATTTTCTTTTGGGATTATGTGCAGTATTTTTGGCTGCATCTTGTGAGACTACTAAACAAGGGCCTGTTTCAATTCAGAAATTAATCAGAGAAGGAAAGATTGAAGAAGCAAAAAGCTACTTCATGACTAAGTCTGACATCAATGAACAGGATGAAGAAGGAAACACTGTTTTACATGCAGCTGCCCTTATGGATGACGAAGACCTTGTTACATTCTTAATCATCAAAGGCGCAAATAAAGAAATCAAAAACTTCAACAACCAGACAGCACTCATGCTTGCAATAGAAAATGACTGCTATGACAGCGTTCGTTCACTTGTACGCGCTCAGGCAGACGTATTTGTTCAGGATGATGATGGAATTACTGCGCTCGAGAAATCCCTTTTAAAAAATGAAGTCTATTACGACATCATGATTTCAGAAAATACAGCTTCGCTCAAAGATCACGAAGATAGAACTATCATTCACTACTTTGTAAAAAACAAGAATGAAAAAGCTCTGGACTATGCTATCAGAAAAAATCTTCCTGTAGACCAGGCTGATAAAAATGGAATTACACCGCTTGCCATCGCTCTCAAAGATCCATCAAGCATCGAAGACGCAAGAATGGCAAACGAACTTTTAATCGCCGGAGCAAAAGAAATCGGCGGAAAGACAAAATACTTTGAAGATGCAGTTCTTTCAAGAAACTATTCGCTCACAATGGAAGATGGTCAGACACCGCTTCATTTTGCAGCAATCAAAAATCACACAGGAATTGCAGAATTTCTTCTTGCAAATGATGCAGACACATCTGCACAGGACATCAACGGTTCAACTCCGCTCCACGAAGCTTGCCGCTATGGAAACATCGAAATCGCAGAAGCACTCTTAGAAGCAAAGGCAGACGTCAACTCCCAGGACAGTCTTTGCAAGACACCTCTCCTTTTGATTATCCCAGAAGAAAGCAGAATGGAAATTTATAAGCTCCTCATCGAATATAATGCAGACATCAATCATAAAGACATGTTTGGTGATACAATCTTCCACACAGCAGCAATGACAAACCTTACTGATGACATCCTTGAACTTTTTGTAAGTGCAGGCGGTGACGTAAACATCAGAAACAAAAAAGGTAACACAGCATTATCAACAGCAATCGAACATAACTTGAAGCATCAGGTTAAGTTCTATGTAAACCATGGAGCAGACATTCACGCAGAAGATTCAAATCATTTGACACCATACACAAGAGTATTGAGCACAAATGACGGACTTTTTGAAGCAATGATTACATCTTCAAACATCAACTCAGTTGATTCAGAAGGTAACACACCGCTTTTGATTGCACTTCAGAAAAGTGCTTCAATCGACAAAATCAAATATCTCATCAATCTTGGAAGCAATGTAAACGCAAGAAACCGCGAAGGAAACTCTGCACTTTACTATGCAGTATTAAACGACGACAAGGAAATCGGATCGCTTCTTCTTGCACAGCATGCAAATATTTTCTCTGCAAACAACAAGGACATTTCTCCACTTAAGCTTGCACTTACAACTTCTGGAAACGAATGGCTCATCAACTCAAATACAATTACAGAAACAGACGGAAGCGGTAATACAGCACTTCACTATGCAGCAGACTGGAAACTTTCAAAAGCTACATCATGGCTCATCCAGAAAGGTGCAAAAGTCAATGCAAGAAACGCAAACGGACAGACACCTCTTTTCAATGCATCAAAAAGCAATGCCGTAAATACAATCACAGTTCTCCTCAATAAAGGCGCTGACATCAATACACGCGACACACTCGGTTCCACTCCACTCCATGCCGCAGTAAGATGGAACGCAACAAAAGCTGCAGACAAATTGATTTCACTCGGACTTGATCCAAACACACAGAACGTTGCAGGAAAAACACCGCTTGCAGAAGCTGCAGTTGAAGGAAATATCGAAATGGCTTCACTTCTTCTTTCGAAAGGTGCAAGTCCTAACATCTATGACTCAAACGGAAGAACAGCTTTGGTTGATGCGATCAAAGGAAATCAGTCAGAAATGACAACACTTCTTCTTTCTAAAGGTGCAAATCCTCAGATTCAGGATATGAACGGAAGAACTCCATATCATGAAGCAGCAGAAATCGGAAACATCGAAATCATCAAGACTCTCAGAAAAGCAAGAAGCAACCCGTTGAGCCGCGATAAAGAAGGAAACACACCACTTTCAATTGCATTCAAAAAAGATACTGCAGTAATTAACGCAGTTCTCGGAACAGACAAAAACATCACAGACACAGACGGCAACACACCAATTCATATCGCAATCACATGCAAAGCAGGAGATTCCATTTTAAGAACACTCATCGAAAAAGGATATCCATTTGATACAAGAAACTCTTCTGGCTTTACACCACTTGCAATTGCAGTAACATCAAACCAGAGTGATGAAATCAATACACTTCTTGAAAAAGGTGCTTCACCATTCTCAGAAATCAATAATCGTGGTGACAACATTTTGACAATCGCATTCAAGAAAAATAATTCTGAAATGCTTGGCTACATCGTAAAATATTCTGGAACTAAGACAGACATAAAAGGAAACACTATCCTTCATTACGCCGCAAAATTCGGTGATAAGGATACAGTTGTGAGACTTCTTGGACTTGGATTAGATAAAAACATTAAGAATTATGCAGGAGAACTGCCATACCATCTTGCCATTAACTGGAAGCATCGCGATATAGCAGAACTCCTGAAAGTAGATGACTAAGCACTAAAAAAAATTAATTTTCTTTGTACTTTTCAAGGATGGCGCGGAACGCGCTGTCCTTTTTATTTAGCTCTTTCGAGCCGCGCGTAATCTTACACAAAGACATATTGTATTTTTTAGCAATTTCTCTCTGTGTCACACCATTGTCAATTTCTTTAACCAAAATCCAACGGTTTGCAAAATCTTCACATTCTGCAGGTGTAAAAAGACATTCCATAAAGTCCTTCATAAACTGCTTGTCATTGATATCTGTGAAAATCTGTACAAGTTCATTGAATGAACTCTCTTTAATTTCTTTGTTTTCGTTCTCTTGCATAGAATTTAATTATAATACCAAATTCGTGAATTGTCAAAAAAAATGAACAGATGGAATTTTCGAGAAATTCCACCTGTTCATAAAAATTTCTATTCGCTTAACGGCTCATACTTCACATAGTCGTATGAAGCAGTAAGCTCACCGCTGTACTTAAACTTCTTCAACCAGCTGTCTACGCCTTTTCCGTTCCACAAGTTCATCATAATCTGCTGTGGATTTTCCGGAAGATTTTTTCCTTTTGCAGTATGAACGAGCTTTCCGTCAACGTACCACTCGATCTGTCCCGGCATCCATTTAAATGCATATTCGTGGAAGTTTTCTGAAGCATCAAAGCCAAGGTCAATCATTTTTTCATGACCGCCGACACCTTTTACATAATAGTTAACCTGAACTTTTGTAGTATCTTTTCCGAGAACTTCAAAGTCAATTTCGTCCCAGACAGGTTTATTTGTGTATGTAAAGAACGACGATACGATTCCATCACACTTAGCAGCTTTCATTCTTGTTGAGAATGTTCCATAAGGATAAGTCTTGTTAGTTCTGAACTCTGCGCCTGTGTATTTTTTTCCGTGGCTAGGCTTATCATCAAGATGAAGAGTCATTTTGCCGTCAGCAAAAGTAACATGATCCTGTCCCCATCCACAGTCAAACGGATCTCCGTTACACCATGAAGCAGTATGGAATAAAGCTGAATCCAAAGAATCCAGCCCCGCATTAAGAGGTTCTCCCTTAGGAAGAGCCTTTCCTTTTCCTGCACTTACAAATAAAATTGAAGCACATGCAATAACTGATAAACAAACTAAAAATCTTTTCATAAGAAAAATTATATGGCGTAAAGTGGAATT
>JAGHSB010000001.1 GCA_018066075.1 Candidatus Treponema scatequi | reverse complement strand
CCCAAATATGTGGTGCTGGGTATTACTTATTTGTGATATTTTGTACGATATTATTATAATGGAATTTGCGAATGATTATTTTCTATTCAAACTAGCGGTTAAGGTTTGATTTTATGACAACCCAGGTAGCGCCTGTTCCGCCGTTACGGTTGTCCGGATGACCGCTTGTTCCAAGTCTGGAACTTTTTTCAATGTAAAGTCTGACAAGATTACGCAATACGCAGTCTGATTCGGAATTGTGATTTCCTTTTCCGTGGATGAGCATGATTTTTTTGAGGCCTTTTCTTGTGCAGTCATCTACGAAAATATCAATTCGTGACCACGCTTCATCTCTTGTCAGACCATGAAGATCAATCGTTGCATCAACTTTTAAATTTTTTATGTACTCTGGTGATGAAACTTTTTTTTCCTGAGAAATTTTATCGAGAGTTTTATCTTTATCAATTGTTGAATGAGTATCAAGATATTTTTCAAAACTCTCGGCAAACGTCATTACACTATTCCACTAAAATTAAATTTTCTTTTTTAATCCAGCCACCGTTTTCATTGTATTCAATGAAGTACCAGTTTTCGGTCTGCTCTTTAATTTTTACACAAGTTCCTGCAGTAACAGCTGTACTTGATAATGCAGAATCTTCCGGAACAGGACTGATTGTTCCACCTGTAACGACACCATGTTTTTCTGAAACCATGAGACCAAGAACAAAACTTGCAATTGCAAATACAAATGCAAAACAGAAAATAATCAAGGCCGAAACTTTCTTTCTGCAGAGTAAAAGAAAAATTGAAACAGCAAGAAGTAAAATAAACATTGCAAAAATTATAGTCCAGAGAACTACGCTTTTTTCATTTCTGCTTGCTGCAATACCTATACTCTGTTCAAGTTTAACTCTTTCTTTTCTATACATCAAATGATTATGAATTGAATGTTTTTCTTTTGAACGAAGATCTGCAATTCGTTTGAAATCTTTCATTGATGCATTGACTTCCTGCACTTCAAACTTTTCATCAATAGGATTTGAAAGTGCATATGCAAATAAAGTGGAATTTGCATCATCGTCATTCTCATCAGATGGTAAAAGTTTTGTAATTGTTACTGTACATTCAGGTAATCCAAGTTCTACGTTTCTTCCGCTGTATGCTGTTGCCAAAAGTCTGATATTTGGTAAAGTAAGTTTTCCTTCTTTGAGCGGAGTCCAGCGCATATTGATAAGTGGAATTTTGTCGTGAGTGAAATCAGGCAAACGCATTTTTCCCTTTACCATTTCAAATCTTTCGACTTCCTGAAAAAGAGAATCTTTCGGAAGTTCATAACCAAACTGCTTGATCTGAACTGCATACTGAATGTAAAGATTAATATCAATTGGTTTTGTAACTTCAGATGTTATCTGATAGTTTGTTTTTTTTGTATTGTCACTTGTAGAATAGAAAGTTTCTTTTCCATTAATTTCTACGATGATTCTTGGTGCAATAGTTTTTGGATTTTCATAAACCTGAACTTTCTGAAACGGAAGATAATAGTTATACCCTTTTACTTTTGCAAGCAATCCCGGAATTTCAATAATGCCTGTATCTCGAAAAGTAAACCAGAATTCAATTCTAGTTCCGGTTATTTCATCGTTTGTAAAATATTCGAGTCGTCTTGAAGAAATAAAAGTTATTCCTTCATTCATTGTCTGAAGTTGTGTCTGTACATCAGCAGGTTCTACACCCGGAATTTCGAGTACAAATTTTACTTCCTGATTTGTAAAGAAAACATCTTCTTCAGGTCTGATTACAATACTTCTTATTTCCTGCGGAGTAATTGCAAAAGCATTCTGGCAGAACAAAAAGAAAATTGCTGCAAGTTTTAATAATCGACTACAGAACTGTTTCTTTCCTGGTTTTCGTAATTCTTCCATTGTTTCTGGTCATTCTCCCGCATTCGGTTAAATATAGTTTTTTCTACATCAGATTCGTTGTCTTTATTTTCAGAGGCAGGAGTCATTTCCTGCCTTCCCTCTTTAGCTTTCTGACTTTCCTGAGTCTGTGAAAGTTCAAGATTGACTTTGGCATTTATATCGTCAGGCGCAACTAAAAGTGCAAGCTTAAAAAGACTGATTGCCTTTTCATATTCACCTTCGCGCTGTGCAATGATTCCTGCATTGTAATAAGATGCAAACTTGATTTTTACTGGAGCATCAGGGCTTATCTGTTCAAGTCTTTCCATACTTGCATTCTTTTCATTCTGCATGAGATATGTAACGCTGAGTCCGTAAAGAGCATACTGTTTTGTAAGATCGTCGCCGTTTTTGTCAGCTGAATCAATTGTTTCTGTAAAACCGCTGATTGCTTTGTTGTAATCTTTATGATACCAGTTCCATGTGCTTTCAAGAATGTTTTTTGCATCCTTAAAGTTTGTAGAACAAGAAGAGAACATCATCGGCATTATTACGATTGCAGCAGCACCAGAGATGAGCTTCAGGTTTTTGATTGAGAACTCAGAAATTACGAGACTCAATACAAAAAGAATAATTGCAAGAGTAATAAAAAGTTGATGTCTGTCTACACTCTGCATTTCATATGAAACTGTAACTGCATCTTCCTGATTTGCAAAACCTGTAAGGATATCCTGGGCAGAAAGCTGTTTTTTATCCTGAGGAATGTTTCTGAGTTCGTAAATAACTTTTACTGCAGAACTCATTTCAGATGCATCGATAAACTTTGTATGAGCAGTCTTGATGAAAGAAAAATCTTTTCCAGACTGATTCTTTTTGTTTACTTCTGCACAGATGTTTTTAATTTTTTCTTCACGTAATGCAGTCTTTACGGTTGTCTTTCCGTCACCAGCCGTTACTTCTGTTTCGCGTTCTGTACCGAAACCGACGATAACTACTGAAACGCCTGAACGCATTGCTTTGTTCAATGCAGGCTGCAAAGAAGAATCTGTTTCATCACCATCAGTAAAAAGAATTATTACAGGTGCCTTTGATGAAGAAGACGGAAATGATCTGAGCGCTGCTTCGATTCCTTTTCCGAGGCTTGTTCCCTGGGATGTCATAAGTTTTGGAGAAAGGATGTCGAGAAGTGAATAAACTGTCGCAAGATCTTCTGTCTGCGGAATTGCAATGACACCGTCACCCTTTGCAAGGACGCACGAAATGGATATTCCATCCATGTAATCCATAAGCATCTTTGCGTACTCTGCACTTGCTTCGAGGCGAGTGAGATTTTTCGGAGCATCATTTGCCATCATCGAATATGAAATGTCGAAAACAAAAGCGCATGACTTACCATTACGCTGCACCGGGGTTGAAACGCTTCCCCATGAAATTCCAGACATAGCAAAAACAAGACAGATCCATGCAACGATTCTGAATATTCCTTTTATCCAGAGTCTTACAAAAATCTGATCTGAAGTGTGTGCAGTAAAACTTTCATTGTTTGTATTTAAAAATGAAGAAGCAACTTTTCTGATTTTTTTGCATTCGTTAATGAGATATAAAACTAAAACAGGAACGACGAGTAAAAGCCATAAATACTGTGGTTTTGCAAATGTAATATTCATCTTAGATAAACTCCTTTAAATAAAGTCGTTTAATAAGCCATGCAAACGCAATGCAAATCATCGCTGCAATTAAAACTTTATCGTAATAATAATCGTCGATCGTTCTGATGTAATAACTCTGAACTACATCCTGTCGTTTGATGATTGCAGAAAGTGCCATGCTCATCGCAGAAAGCGATTCAACGCCGTAATATCTTCCGCCAGCATTGAGCGCAATTTTTTCGAGAACAGAAGAGTCAAAGTTTGAATCAAGATAACCAGAATAATTTTTTCCGGTAATCGGGTTTACATATTCAAGTGGAACTGTTCCTTTTGTTCCGATTCCGACTGTGTAAAGGATAATTCCGTTTTTCTTTGCAAGTGCGCTTGCAGTTTCCGGATGAATTTCTCCTGCGTTGTTTTCACCGTCAGTCAAAAGAACGATGCATTTTCTTTTTGCATTAGTTGCCTTGATGTGATAAACGGCAGAACTTAATCCTGTTCCGATTGCAGTGCCTTCACCCATAAGACCGATTGTAAGGCCCTCAAGTCGCTTGATAAAAATTTCTTTATCATTTGTCAAAGGAACAGTAACTGCTGCTTCAGATCCCATTGCGATAAGACCATATGAAGCGCCGGGATTTGATTCAACTAATTTTTCTATTGTTGAAATTGCTGCTGCAATTCGAGTCATTCCGTTTATATCGCGAGCTGCCATCGAAGGACTTGTATCTACTACAAAAAGAACATCTGTTCCGCGTGAAGTGTAAACTCGTTCCTGATGATGAACTACAGGTTCTGAGAATGCACCGACTGTCAAAACAAATCCGATGAGACACAAAACTTCACAGATAATTGAAATGACTCTTCTAAATCTGTCGTTCCATGTGAATACCCATCCGTTCCAGTCAGAGAAAGTAAGCGGAAGTGAAATCTTGTTGAACACTTTGATTTTTCTAAGTGCGTACAAAAGTGGAATTAAAATCAAATATAAAAAGGCTGAAGGGTTCATGAAATCTACTGACATTCTTATTCCTCCTGACCTTCATTTGTTTCAAAGCAGTCGATTGCCTTAATTACCATTTCTGTCAACGACTTGCGTTCTGTTTTTGCAAGTGCAGCCTGATGTTCAGATGGCGGATAAAGCTGCGAGTCAATTGAATCGTGAGCATAACGGATGTAATCAGTTCTTACGAACATCGATGCAAGGTCTTCAACTGAATATGCAATTTCTGACGGAATCTCTCCAAAGCATACCTGCTCAAAAGCACTTCTGATTTTGCTTGAAGAAATTGCAGTAAACCTGTAGTCAAATCTGAACTCAAGATAATTTCTCGTAATGTTCTGAAGTCCTGTACAGAATTCGATGTCTGAAGATTTTGTACTCTTGTAAAGTTTCTTAATCTTTCTAACCGCATCTTCTGCGTTCTTTTTATATGCACGCTTTTTAAGATAGAGCTTCCATTTTGTCTTGATGCTGTTAAACTTCAAAAGCACTCTGAAGAAAACAATCAATAAAACAATTGCACCAAGAGCAATCAAAAAGATTACATAAGTAGTTCCAGGAATGATGATTGGTGGAACTGGCGGCATCATCTGGTGATTGTTAGTTTTTTCTACGATTGATTTAATCTGAATAGGAAAAAGTGCTACATAAAACTGTGGTTCTATCGAAGAAGAATCATCAGGATTTTCTACAACTTCTCCTTCTTCGTTTTCAGCTTTTACTCCGAGTGCAGTATTCAAATTGAAAGAAGGAAATGAAATTGTTCCTGTCTTCCATGGAATGATTACAAAGCGAAGAGTATATTCAAAATCGTTCTGATAAAGTTCTGCCTTTACTACGCTGAAGCTGTCTTCAAGTCCTACGAAGGGATTGATGAGTTCTTTCTTTTCTGCTGTCTTATCGTTTGCAAAAAAATCGATTGCAGACCTGAATGTATATCTGATTTCTGCATGGTCACCGACATAAACGTCGAGAGGCATCAATACCTGGCCTGCATTTTCGGATTCCTGGGAAAAAGCAAAAATTGAGATGCTGAATAATACAAAGATTGCTGCTAAAAACTTTTTCACTGTACATCCCTCGAGTTAAAGAAGTTTGTAAGCGAAATAAGACAGTCGTCTGTAGTTGAAATCTTGAGAGGATAACCGCCGTGTTTAAGGCAGGTATCTGTAAAGCGCTGGTTTCTCATTCGTCCGTCTTCGCGCCAGCTTGCACGGAACATTCTTGAGTTTGTAGGCATTATTCTTCTGATTCCGTTTTCAGGATCTGTAAATGATATGGCTCCTACGTCAGGAAGATTGTAGTCTGAAGGGTCACCGATTTTTACGCAGACAACATCGTGTCTGTTTGCAAGATGAGTAAGTCCGTCTTCCCATCCCTTCATTCTGAAATCTGAAATTACAAAAACGAGTGAACGCTTTTTCAAAATCTTTCCAGCCCCTGTCAGTGCATTTGCAAGAACAGAACCGCGGACAGTCTTTTCAGGTTTCTTGTCAAACTGACTGAGAAGAATCATTGTCTGTGTTGCACCGCTCTTTGGTGAACATACAAACTCGATGTCACCCGAGAACATTACAGCCCCGACCGGATTTGCATTGTTTTCTGCTGCAAGAGTTAAAAGTGCTGCAACTTCAAGCGCTGTATGAAGTCTTGATTTTCCTTTTGATCCGTTCTGCATTGAAAAAGATCTGTCGATTACAAGAAAAATCTGAAGCTCACGTTCTTCTTCAAAAATCTTTACATATGGTTTACCGCTTCGTGCAGTAACGTTCCAGTCAATCGCACGAACATCATCACCACGCAAATATTCACGAACGCCGGAGAATTCAATTCCCTGACCGTGATACAATGATTTGAATGATCCGTTCTGAAGAGTATTTGCTAATGTTTTAGTTGTAATTCTGAGCAAAGCCGCTTTCTGAATGAGCGTATCTTTGTTTCCGATCATCGATTCTGCCATATTCCACTTACAAAAAAATTAAGAATAAAAACCAGTTACGGTAATGGCATAAAGTCGAGAATCTTAGAAATGATGTCGTCTGCTGTTACGCCAGTTGCACTTGCTTCGTATGAAAGAATGAGACGATGGCGAAGAACTGCAGGAGCTACTGCCTTGATGTCTTCTGGTAAAACAAAACTTCTTCCCTGGAAGAGAGCGTGAACTTTTGCACACTGCAAGAGAGCGATTCCTGCGCGAGGAGATGCACCGTATGTGATGTACTTTGTGATGTCATCGCCTGCTTTTGTAAAACTTACAGGGCTCTTGAGTTCTGTCTGTGATTTTTCAATCGGACGAGTTACGTTTACGATTGAAACAATGTATTCAACGATTTTGTCGTCGCATACAATTTTATCAAGAAGTGCACGGCACTTGTTTAAACTTCTTTCATTGAAAATCTGAGAAACAGGAACCTGATCTGCGTTGCCGCAAGTCTTAACGATTTCGATTTCTTCTTTTGGTGTTGGATATGGAACTACGATCTTCATTAAGAAGCGGTCAAGTTCTGCTTCAGGGAGATTGTATGTTCCTTCCTGTTCGATAGGGTTCTGTGTTGCAAGAACGAAAAATGGTTCAGGAAGTCTGTGAGATGTTTCACCAATTGTAACCTGACGTTCTGCCATTGCTTCGAGAAGTGCTGACTGAACTTTTGCAGGTGCACGGTTGATTTCATCTGCGAATACTACGTTAGTAAATACAGGTCCTTTTCTTACAGAAAATCTTCCGCTTGACTGTTCGTAAATCAAAGTACCAGTTAAGTCTGCAGGAAGAAGGTCTGGTGTAAACTGAATGCGTTTAAAATCAAGGCCAGAGAGTTCTGCAAAAGTTCTGACTGCGAGAGTCTTTGCAAGTCCCGGTACACCTTCAAGCAAAACGTGTCCGCCTGCAACAAGTGCCGTCAAAATTCCATCTATAACCTGAGTCTGACCGACAAGGCGCTTTGAAGCTTCTTCACGGCATCTGTCTGCCAGTGTTCGGCATTCGTTCAAATCTGCTTCTGTAATATTTCCATATTTTTCCATATATTCCCCACTTTTATCTGATTGCAAGATTCAGTCATTTTTTGTATAATCCACTTTATCATGTTAAACCCTTTAGCACAAGAATTAAATAACGTTTTACGAGGCTCAATTGCCCAAAACCTTTTTTCAGATTTAGGAACAAGAATCTTTTTTCCAAACGGAATCATCGCCCAGAGCGGTGAAGCTAAAAAGCTTGGAACTGTAGCTAACGGAACAATCGGTATGGCAGTAATCGGAGGCCATCCAGTTACCCTCGACTGCGTACACAAATATGCAGACAAACTCACAGACGCAGAACTCGTAGCCTATGCTCCAACTGCCGGAAATGCAGAACTCCGCCAGATGTGGAAAGACAAGCTCATAGCTAAAAATCCGTCACTTAAAAATAAATCATTCTCACTCCCAGTATTAGTTCCTGGTCTTACAGCCGGAATCTCATACCTTGCGGACCTTTTCTTAGACTCAGAAAAAACACTCATCGCAGCAGATCCTTCATGGGACAACTACTCGCTCATTGCAGAAACTCGCCGCGGTGCCGGTTTTAAGCAGTTTAATCTCTTCAAAGACGGCAAGTTTGACATGGAAAGCTTCGAAAAATGTGTTAAAGAAGAAGCTAAAACAGGTTCAGTTCGCGTACTTTTAAACTTTCCTCAGAACCCTTCTGGTTACAGCCCTACAAAAAATGAAGCTGCCCAGATCTGTGCAATTTTAAAAGAAGTTGCAGAAGGTGGAACTAACGTACTCGCAATCAGTGATGACGCTTACTTTGGCCTCAATTATGAAGATGACATTTATCCGGAGTCTCTCTTTGCAAAGACTGCCGACTTACATAAAAACATTCTCGCAGTAAAAATCGATGGTCCTACAAAAGAAGACTTCGTATGGGGATTCAGAAGCGGTTTCTTAACTTTTGCAAACCCTGCAATGACAGAAGAACAGTACACTGCCCTCATCACAAAATTGATGGGTGTAATCAGATCTTCTGTTTCATGTGCTTCAACTCCAGGACAGAGCATGCTTTTGAAAGCAATGAAAGATCCTGCAATCGAAGCACAGAAACTCGCATTCAGAAAAGTACTCAAAGAAAGATACGACATCGTTAAAAAATTTGTCACAACACATAAATGTTCTACTCTCAATCCGCTTCCGTTTAACTCAGGATATTTCATGAGCTTTGAAGTTCCATCTAAAAAAGCTTATGATCTTCGCGTTAAACTTTTGCACAAAGCAGGAATCGGAACTGTTGCAATCGACAACAAGACTCTTCGCGTTGCATTCAGCAGCATCGAGACTGACAAACTTTTAACAGTTTACGAAACAATCTACAAAGTTGCAGAGGAATTATGAAAAAACACATCTGTCTAAAGTGCCTCCTTGCTTTTTTAAGCATTTTATTTATTGAAGGCTGTTCAAAAAATAATTCGGAGGTGCTCATTTTATGGACAGATAATGTTGAGTTTGCCTCTTACACAGAACTTTTCAACTCATGTCAGGACGACATTAAAGTTGCAGCAGTTTACAAAGCTGACATCATCAGTGCAATCCAGACTGTAAAAGGTCACACACCACCAGATTTGTGTGCCGGAAGTTATCTTTCAAGTGGAATTTCTAAGCACTACTTCTCAAAAATGAACGGAGTTTTCTCTGACAAGCTCAAACAGGATTCGTTCTATCCAGCTCTTCTCAATTTTGGTAAAAAAGGACACTCACAGTATCTTCTTCCTGTAAACTTCAATCTCGGTGCAATCGTTTACGACATCAACAATTCAGATTACGTAACCGGAACAGATTCAATCAACTTTGAACAGATAAAAGAATCTTCAAAGAAATTCAATACAGTCAATAAAGATAACATTTATACAAAAATGGGTTTTGCACCTCAGTGGAACGCAGACTTTCTCTATGAAGTTATCGCAGCTGAAAACATCAAGTTCACTTATCAGAATGAGACAATTAAATTTAACATTCCGCAGTTTGAAACAACTTTAGACAGCCTCAAAAACTGGACTAAGGAAATCAACACATCATGCAATGATGAAAAAGACTTCTCTTTCAAATATCTCTACACACCCTACAACAAGCAGGTTTTGCAGCAGAAATCACTTCTCGCATACGCAACAAGTGATTCACTTCTTGCACTTTCTGAAGAACAGCTTGATAAAATGGATTTCAAGTGGCTTTCTGCAAATTCAAAACTTACTGCTCTTGAAAACGAAACAATGATCGGCATTTACAGAAAGTCAAGGAACAAAGCAGCATGTAAAAAATTCATTCAGTGGTTTATGACAAAAGATGCACAGGAAATGATGCTCAAAAGAAAAATCGACATGAACCTTGATACAAATACATTCGGAATTGCAAGCGGATTTTCTTCACTCATCGAAGTAAACGAACATGTGCTTCCGATTTACTACAAATGTCTTCTTGCAAAGATTCCTGCAAGCACACAGATTAAGGCACCTTTAGTTTATCCTTCATCATGGAAAACAATTAAAAGGGATGTACTTCTTCCATTTGTAATTTCAAACCTTGAAGGCAAAAATGAAGTTGCAGATTTTTCAAAGAATTATTCTGAATGGGTAAATCAGAATAAAGAGGAATAGTTATGATTAAAAAAGATATCGAAGATAAAGAATTAGTCGCTCAGCTTGATTCAATTGAAAAAGACGGAATGAGCGTATTCATCATGGCTGACGGACGCTTTCGCGGTGCATTCTTTAATGGAACTAAATTAATAAACGAAATGCGTGCACAGCACAATCTCGGTATCCTCGAAACTATGGTCCTTGGCCAGGGAATGCTCTGCGCTGCCCTCATGGTCCAGACAATGAAAGGAAAAGAACACCTTACTTTCAGATATGAAACAAACGGAAAGGCCCGCGGCTTTTCTGTAGAAGTAGACAGCACAGGCTATGTAAGAGGTTTCCTCTTAAATGAAACAATTCCTGTTGATAAGCCGCTTGATTCATGGGACCTTGCCCCTTTCTTTGGCGACGGCGGAACTTTGACAATCTCAAGATTTCCGGAAGGCGCAAAAGAACCGATGGTTTCTTCAACAGAAATTGTTTACAAAAACATTGCAAAAGATTTAACTTATTATTTTTCTCAGTCAGAACAGATCAACACAGCTTTTAATACAAGCATTCAGTTTGACAGCAAAGGCCGTGTAATCGGTGCCGGAGGACTTTTCTTACAGGCAATTCCAGTAACTGGCGGACACAAAGTAAAAGATGAAAATAAAGCCTCAGACTCTTCAAAAGATTCTGCTTCATCAGATAAAATCGAAGACTTTGCAAACATGGCAGAAGATGTTCTTCTTCAGCGTGCAGAAAATGCTTTCAGGGCAATGCCTTCAATCGGAAAATGGTTTTCTGACAAGGGAGACAGAGACGATGTTGTTTACGGTCTCTTCAGAGAATTCAATCCGAAAGTAGTTCTCGAACGCGACATCATTTTTGACTGCCCTTGCACAAAAGAAAATTTCATCAGACAGATTAAATATCTTCCGAAAAATGAATTTGCAGACATAATCGAAAACGGACCTGATCCAATCGAAGTAATCTGCCACAACTGCGGAAGCGTATATAAAATTACTAAAGAAGAACTTCAGAATTAGTTTTGTGATTCAAGATATGAATTAACTAATTTCATATACTCTTCATCTTCACAAAGTTTTGACATAATTTTGTCAGCAGCAAGACTTGAATAACTTTCCATACCTTCCGCTCCAAAATTAATAATCAATCCGCAATTAAAGTGTCTTTGATTGTAAAAGTAATACAATGCAGTACCAAGTCCAGAACAGAAAACATCATATCCAAGTTCCTGATTATCAACTTTATCAATCAATTCTTCTGCTTCATATGAAGTTCCATACATATTATTGTAATATTCAACAAAAGAAGGAACATCCCACATACAGATAAACTCATTATCATAATGAGGATGATTTGAAACAACCCATGTATATTTTGCGTCAAGAAATACAGGTACTTCACCGTCAACTACACTTTCAAAATCTTCTTCACTTTTATTAAGAAGCTTTAGCATAGAACACAATGCAGAATAATCTGCCTTAACTTTTTCAGAATCAAACTGATGTTCTTCAAAAAATTTTTTTACATTCTTAATTTTTTCAAGTGAATGTTTATCATATTCTGAATAAGCTTTATCCGCGCAAAATGCAAGTTTACAATGAGAATCTTCTATCATGACATAAGAAAGTATCTGAGAGAGAGGCAAAGTCAAAACACTTTTGTATTCATTATCTTCAGTATTAATTTCATCTGCATCAATCATAAAATCAACATTTTCATTGTCACTGGCACCCATAATTCTGAAAGGCACATCCATTTGAAGATCGCCTTTCAAATATTCGTCTGCCCATTTTTCATGATGAAGCTGTACGGTATGTTCAGGACTTTTAACACCAAAATCATACATAAGAGAATATCTCATGCAATAAAAATACAAAGAGCACGAAGCAGCAATTACAAAAGAAATTACAATTGAAAGAACACGATATCTTAAAGACTGATATTTTGTTCCATCTTTTTCCATTTCTTCTTTTTCTTCAATTGTTTTAGAACAATCTATAATCCAGATGATTATTTCTTTTATAAAAATTATGACAGCACCAATAAGAATTACAGCAAAACAAAGCGGAAGGCTTTTTTCAAACTCTTCCTTAATGAGTATATAAATGCCTGCCACACAACAAACAACTGCAAATAAAATATGAATTATCCATCCAGATGCACCAGAAGCTTTCATTGCATAATCGGTTCTTTCTTTTGATGTCGAACCTGATGGAATGTATATTACTCTTTTTCCAGGTGCAACAAAATCACCAATTGCAAAACCAAGAATAACAAACCCAACCAAAAAGATTTTTGGATAATAAGAGTTTCCGTAATTAATGGTTAGAAAATTAATTGCAAGAAAAGCTGCAGCAACAAGCAGCATTTTAACGGCACTTTTAAATCCTGGATATTTTAACGGTTCTGTTCCAATTTTAAAACTTTCAAAATTTGAATCAGACTCTTTTTCATTTTCATAATCACTCATTTTTTCTTTTCCTCTATATTAATT
>JAGHSB010000012.1 GCA_018066075.1 Candidatus Treponema scatequi | reverse complement strand
GAGTGATATAATTTTTTTTAAGGGAGATTTTTATTTAAAATGAAAAAAAGTATTCTTGTTTTAATTTCACTTTGTCTTTTGACTTTGACAGGCTGTAACCTCAAAAAAGTCATAATCTACACAGCAGAAGACCTCGCCGGAAAAAAGATCGGAGTTCAGAAAGGAACTACAGGCGAAGAATATGCCAAAAACAAAGTTAACAGCGCAATAGTCACTTCTTACAAAACAATCCTTGATGCAACAGAAGACCTCAAGAAAGGCGACATCGAAGCAATCGTCATCGATGAATATCCTGCAATACAGGTAATCAAAGACAACCCGAATCTCATGATCATACGCGACAAAATGTTCGAGGAAAACAAAGAAAAATACGCAATCGCAGTAAAGAAAGGAAATACAGAATTATTAAATTCCATCAATGAAACAATCAAAGAACTTCAGCAAAACGGAAAATACGACGGACTCATCAAGACTTTCATGATACCAGACGGCATCACAGAAATTCCAGAAATCACTCCGGCCTCTGCAAACAAAGTCCTCAAGCTCGGCACAAACGCAATGTTCCCGCCGTTCGAATACATCCAGGGAAAAGACGTCGTAGGATTTGACATCTCTCTCGGCGAATACATCGCACAGAAAAACAACGCCAGACTTCAAATCGTAGACATGAACTTTGCAGCCCTTCTCCAGGCACTCAAATCAGGAACAATCGACTTTGCCGCAGCCGCCATCTCAATCACCGACGAACGCAAAAACGAAGTCGACTTCTCAGTTCCATATTTCTCATCTGAACAGGTTATCATCATCAGAAAATAACCACTAAACTGACATCACTTCTTAACTGACATCAATTCACAGTCCGCGCCACTCCAAAACCGCGCGGACAAAAAAATGGCCACAGACAAAGTCTGTGACCGGCGTCTATTTTACAACCAACCCTGTTAAGGAATTAATTAGTTGTCTTGATTGCAAAGCCCCTGAGAATTGGAGCTACAAAAGCTTTGAGTCCTTCTACTGCATTTGTTACAGAACGAGGAATGAAAGATTTTTTCTTTACGTCTGTTGTAAGCTCAACAAATGCTTTCTGTGTCAATGTCTGTTTAATCAATGAACCGTTTTCTGTAGGTGTAAACATTACTACTGCGTTGTCTTTTTCTTCTACGGCTGTGATGGAATTTTTAACCTGGCGTGAAACCTGTTTCAAAACGCGGTTATCGTCGATTGCGAGAATAGTCGCATTTTCTGTTCCAAGTACGAGATTAAGTTTATAGTCGCTTACGAAAATTGCATCAGGTTTTTCTGCGTCGAGAATTTCTTTGATCTGATTTTCTGTAAAGCTGTAATTAAGGAGAACTGCAACAGCACCCATCTTTGTAATTGCGAGAAAGCTCTCTACGCACTGAGGGCTGTTGTCCATAAAGATTGCAACTTTGCTGTTTTTTGAGATTCCCTGTTCTTTGAGGGCACGGCTTGTGAGGGAAACGTCCCACATCATATCGTCAAATGAGATTTTATTTCCATTATTAAGGAACATCGCAGTTTTTGAAGCAAATTTCTTGCCTACTTTTGCGAGCATTGATGGAATTGTACAGATTACGTTTTTCATAAAAAAAGCCCCCTTTTTCCGAGTTTCTGTTACTTATTAGACAAAGGTTTTATGAAAAAGTTGCAAAATTCGTAGAAATTCCACCTGAATTTCTCAAAAAAGCCGCAATCTCTCGTAATACCCGCGAGGGCACAAAAAAAGCCCCGGACGAAGTTAATCATCCGGGGCTCATTGTTTACATATTAGTCGCGATAGTTATCGAGCTTTGTATATGTAGTGTGCAAGAGTTTTTCTGATTTTTCACCAAGTGGTTTACCAAGGAAGTCTTTGTAAATCTTAGCGATTTCAGGGTTCTTGTGTGACTGGCGGAGTTTGCACTTAGCGTCGTCTTTATAGAGGGCAGCTGAACGTTTTTTGCGAACGTCATCTGTAATTCCATAAGGCTGTCCACCACCGGCGATACATCCACCTTTACATGCCATAACTTCGATAAACTGCCATCTTGGAGCTTTCTTAGCCTTGAGGTCTTCACGAACCTGATCGATAACAGCCTGAACGTTTCCAATCTGATGAACGATTGCAACGCTGACTGAAGTTGTCTTGTTAATCTTAACAACTGCTTCTTTTACACCTTCGAGACCGCGAACTGCTTTGAGTTCAACTGGTTTCATTTCTTTACCGTTGATTACGAAATATGCTGTACGAACAGCAGCTTCCATTACACCACCAGTAACACCGAAGATAGTTCCGGCACCTGTGTAAGCACCCATGATTGAATCAGCTTCTTCTTCCTTGAGGTTGTTGAAGTCAATTCCAGCCATCTTGATAAGTTTTGCAAGTTCGCGAGTTGTGAGAACCATATCGTAGTCCTGAGCACCGCTTGCTTTCATGTTCTTATCACGCTGTGATTCGTAGAGTTTTGCAGTACAAGGCATTACTGAAACGTTATAAATGTCTTTTGCTTTAACTTTGATTGAATCTGCAAAGTAAGTCTTTGTCAAAGCACCTTCCATCTGCTGTGGAGATTTGCATGAAGAAAGATATGGGAGCATATCCTGTGCATTCTTTTCACACCAGTCTACCCAACCTGGACAACAGCTTGTGAAGAGTGGAAGATTTTTACCTGACTTAAGTCTTGCAAGAAGTTCATTTCCTTCTTCCATGATTGTGAGGTCAGCTGCAAAGTTTGTATCAAATACATACTTGAATCCCATTGCGCGGAGAGCAGCATAAATCTTACCTGTTGTAAGAGAACCTGGAGCCATTCCAAATTCTTCTCCGATAGCTGCACGAACAGCTGGAGCGATAGATACAACGCTTGTAAGTTTTGGATCTGCAAGTTTTGCAAATACTTCTGTGATAGGGTTAGAGAATGTGATTGCTCCAACTGGACAGTGAGATGCACACTGACCACACTTGATACAAGGTGAGTGAGCCATGTCTACGCCGCCAACTGGTCCGATCATAGTCTTGTCACCGCGTCCATTGTATTCGAGAGCGAATACTTTCTGTACGTCCTGACAAACTTCTACACAACGACCACAGTTGATACATTTGTCGCGGTTAAGAACGATTTCTGCATAAGAATCGTCAACCGGCTGATTTTTAAGAATCTGTTTGAAACGGATATCGCGGAGACCAAACTGGCTTGCGAGGTCCTGTAATTCACAGTTCTGGTTTCTTGAACATTTGAGACAGTCCTGTGGGTGATTAGAAAGAATCAATTCAAGAACTGTGCGGCGAGCATTACGAAGTTCTGCGTCGTCTGTTACGATGTTCATTCCAGGTGTTACTGTTGTACAACATGCACGAGCCATGCGAGCACGACCTGTACGTGGGTCAACATTTTTGATTACACACAAACCACAAGATGCCCATGGTTTAAGGTCTGGGCTGTGGCACAATGTAGGAATTTTAATTCCCATTGATTTTGCTGCAGCAAGGATAGTTGTTCCGTCTTTAACTTTAACTTCTTTGCCGTTTATAGTTAATGTTACCATTATATTCTCCTAGTATCCTTAGCTTATTTCTTGAAAATAGCGTGGAATTTACATGCAGCTTCACAAGCACCGCACTTAACACACTTAGACTGATCAATAAGTTTCCAAGGAAGCTTCTTGCCTTCTTTAACTTCTCCAGCAGCGTTATTAGAAATAGCACCTGCAGGACAACCCTTCATACAAAGTCCACAACCGATACATTTGTCAGCATCGATAACGAACTGTGTAAGTTTCTTACATTTTCCAGCCGGGCATTTCTTGTCAACAACGTGAGCAATGTATTCGTCTTTGAATTTAGCAAGAGTTGAAAGAGTTGGGTTAGGAGCTGACTGACCGAGAGCACAGAGAGAACAAGCTTTCATTGCGCTGCCGATATCTTCGAGCTTCTGGAGGTCTTCCATTGTTCCGTTTCCTTTAGAGATTTCGTCAAGGATTGTGAACAACTGGCGTGTACCAATACGACATGGAGAACACTTACCACAAGATTCATCAACACAGAATTCCATGTAGAACTTAGAAACGTCTACTACACAGTCATCTTCGTCCATAACGATCATACCACCAGATCCCATCATAGAACCTAAGCGAACAAGAGCACCAAAGTCGATTCCTGTATCGAGGTTAGCTTCTGTGATGATACCGCCTGATGGACCACCAGTCTGAACACCCTTGAACTTCTTGCCGTTTTTAATACCGCCACCAATTTCGAAAATGATGTCGCGGAGTGTTGTTCCCATTGGAACTTCAACAAGTCCAGAGTTTTCGATTTTACCTGTGAGGGCAAATACTTTTGTACCTTTAGAGTCTGCTGTACCAATCTTGTTGAACCAGTTAGCACCCTTTGTAAGAATTACAGGAATGTTAGCCCAAGTTTCTACGTTGTTGATTACAGTAGGTTTTCCCCAAAGTCCTGACTGAGCAGGGAATGGTGGTTTTGGAGTTGGCATACCGCGTTTACCTTCGATTGAGCGGAGAAGAGCTGTTTCTTCACCACATACGAAAGCACCGGCACCAAGACGGATTTCAATATCAAATGAGAACTTTGTTCCAAAGATGTTGTTTCCGAGGAAACCATTCTTTCTTGCATCATCAATAGCTTTTTCAAGACGCTGAACAGCAAGTGGATATTCTGCACGAATGTAAACGAAACCTTTGTTAGCTCCGATTGCATATCCTGCGATTGCCATAGCTTCGAGAACTGAGTGCGGGTCGCCTTCAATTGTAGAGCGGTCCATGTAAGCTCCCGGGTCACCTTCGTCGGCATTACATACAACGTATTTCTGATCACCCTTAGCTTTGAAACCTGCTTCCCATTTGAGACCTGTAGGGAATCCGGCACCACCACGACCACGAAGGCCAGATGCTTTGATTTCTTCGATTACATCTGCTGGTTGCATTTCGAAAAGTGCTTTTTCGAGAGCCTGATAACCAGTGTTTCCGATGTATTCTGTAATATCTTCAGGATTGATTACACCACAGTTGCGGAGTACGATACGCATCTGTTTTTTATAGAATGGAATTTCTTCGTTTTTGTCTGTTGCATTTGGATCATAAAGAAGGCGTGTTACTTCTTTTCCACCAACCAAGTGAGATTCAACGATTTCGTTTACATCTTCTGGTTTTACACAAACATAGAATGAATCTTCAGGCATGATTTTAACGATCGGACCTTTTTCACAGAATCCGAAACAACCTGTTAAAACTACCTTAACTTTATTTTCAAGACCATGAGCTTTGATTCCAGCCACAAGGTTTTCTCTGATTTTTACTGATTCAGATGATTCACAAGCTGTACCACCACAAACGAGAACAGTCTTGATACCGTTCGTATCAATTTTTTTTGCTCCAGCTTTGCGGCTTTCAATTTCAGCTTTTTTGCTTTCATAAATTTTATGAAGTTCTTCGCGTGTCATTTAATTCTCCTACTGGCGATACTTGTCAAGAATTGGTTTAACCATGTCTTTTGTCAATTTACCGTAAACTTCGCCATTAACTGACATAACAGGTGCAAGACCACAACAACCGATACAACGAACTGGTTCAACTGAGAAGAGACCATCTTCTGTTGAAACATCGCCTTCCTTAAGTTTGAGGAGTGAACGACATTCATCGATTACATCCTGACCACCCTTGAGGTAGCAGGCTGTTCCTAAACATACACTTACGAGGTTCTTACCAGGTTTCTGTGTTTTAAAGAAGTGATAGAATGAAATTACGCCATAAACGCGTGCCAATGGGGTACCAGTTCTCTCAGCAACTTCGAAAGCAGCTTCGCGAGAAATATAACCCTGTTCTTCCTGCACATGGTGCAGAATCATAATGAGATTGCCCGGTTTGTCCTTCCAGTCTTTAATAAATTTAATAAGATCTGAAGAAAATCCGGCATTTCCACCTTTAGCCATTTTGTTCTCCTAATATGTAAACTAAGCAGAAAATACTGCCCGATTATTGTAATACTTATAGGAATAAAAAACAATGTATATGAAGAGAATTTTGCTAGAATTTAGTGGAATTTGACAGCCCGCGGGTATTTGCAGGCTGTCTGGAATTATGTTTTTTTATTGATTTGAGGGGTTATTCGGCAAGAAAACCTTCAATTCTAAAATGAGGACTGGAAGCTTTTTCATATTTGACAACACTCAAATTATAAACAAGTGCCTTTTTACCATCCGGAAGATCAATTACAAACAGATATAATG
>JAGHSB010000222.1 GCA_018066075.1 Candidatus Treponema scatequi | reverse complement strand
CGGAGGATTAGTGTATAATGCTTTAAAATTGCTTTCGCAATTTTTTTTAACGTATTTGCGATAGTGATCTAGCGTGCCAGGCTTTTTTTTGTTTAAACAGATATATGCTGGTATGTGAAATATTTGTGTTCGATTGATGTGCACTGACCTGGCAGCTACCTACGGCGGTACGGCATGGCCGTCCCGAGCGCAGGAGGAGTGGATAATCCTAAAAAATTGCTGGCGCAATTTTTCTTAACGGATTTCCGATAGTGCGCAAGCGTGCCAGGCTTTTTTTTGTTTAAATTGATTTAGGGAAATACAATGAAGGATTTTGGTAGGAAAACTGGGTGGTTTTTGTTGTGCGTGGTGGGAGTGCTGCTGCTGGCTAATATTGGAATTTTGGCAAGTAAAACTGCGGTGTGGGTTGGAATTGTTCTGGGGGTTCTGCTTGTTGTGGGATTTGTGGCGCTGAATATTCATCCGGATGTTGTAAATCGAATAAAAAATCAGAAGCTGCATCATTGTGCGGGTGGTGTGTTTCTTTTGAAGCTGTTTCTTGTTACGACTGTTGTTTCTGTCGTGATGTTTGTTCTTAAGATGTATGATTTAGGTAACAGTATCTGGATATTTATTCTTGAGTTGATTCTTTTTTGGAATGGAATAGTACGCGTTTACCTTTATTCGTCGCAGCTTGGAATTAAAATGCGTGTTGTTGGTGCTGTCTGCGGAATGATTCCTGTTGTGCATCTTTATGTTCTTCTTAAAATTATTGGAATTGTTGACTATGAAATCAAGCTTGAAAGCTACAGGGAAGAACTTAACGAGAAAAGAAAAGACGATCAGATTTGTAAGACTAAGTATCCGGTTGTGATGGTTCACGGGGTGTTTTTCAGGGATTTTAAGTATTTTAATTACTGGGGAAGAATTCCGTCGGAGCTTGAGAAAAACGGGGCTGCTGTTTTTTATGGAAATCATGAATCGGCAAATAATGTGGCAGATTCTGGAAAGCAGCTTGCAAAGAGAATAAAAGATGTCCTTAAAGAAACTGGTGCAAAAAAAGTAAATATCATTGCTCATTCGAAAGGCGGACTTGACTGCCGTTATATGATTTCAAAATGCGGAATGGAAGACTGTGTTGCAAGTCTTACGACAATAAATACACCGCATTATGGCTGTGAGTTTGCAGATTACCTTTTAAACAAAGTTCCACCAAAACAAAAGCAGATGCTCGCATCAACATACAATACTGCGCTCAAAGCATTAGGCGACAAAAATCCTGACTTTATTGCAGCCGTTACTGATTTAACTTCTGCATCATGTTCCAAATTGAATGAGACCGTAAAAGATTCTGATAAAGTTTATTATCAGAGTGTGGGTTCTAAATTGAATATTGCAAAGGGTGGAAGATTTCCGCTTAATTTTTCTTATAAATTTGTAAAGCAGTTTGACGGGCCGAATGACGGTCTTGTAGGTGAAAAATCTTTTAAGTGGGGAAGTGATTTTACTTTTTTAACTACAAAAGGTATACGCGGTATTTCTCATGGGGACATGATTGATTTGAATCGTGAAAATATAAAAGGTTTTGATGTCCTTGAGTTTTACGTCAAGCTTGTAGAAAAATTAAAAGACAAAGGATTTTAATTTTTATAATTTGAAGCACGGTAAAATAAATTCCACAAAACAAATGCAAAAATTGTAATATTATGATAAAATATACTTTATGAGTTTTATCAGTCAGGAAGCTGTTCGCGTCGTAAATACTATAATTGATATAATCAATATAATTGTCCTTTTTGGGATTTTCATTCACGCGTGTTTTAAATTAAACAGATCTCACGAAAAGAAAGTATTTTTAATTCTCTTGAGTGCTGCGTTTGCATATAATCTTGGTGATATGGCAAACTGGACTTGCGAAGGTTTTGCACATCCATGGAATGTTCCTGTTTTGCACATATTTACTTTCATGTCATTTGTAGCAGGTCCTTTAATCTATGTCATTTTCATGAGGCTTGTAAGAGTAAGCTATAAAGATAAATTTGAATCAAATAAATATTACTTTTTGTGTCTGTTTTCATGCGGGCTTTCTGTCTTGATGGGATTCTTGTCATGCTTTCCGGGATTTTTGTATTACTTTGATGCGAATAATGTCTATCACAGAACCCAGTTTCATATAATTGTTTCAATTAATACTCTGCTTTATTATTTGTTTTCAATTCTTTACATTTGTTCATGCAGGAAAAAGATTTCTAAAAAAGAATTTTTAATTCTTCTTTCATTTCCGTCTTTTCCTGTGCTGATGTATGTTCCTCAGATTGTTATGTATGGAATTGCTACGTTAAATGTTGGTATTACGATATCGATTTTGATTATTTATAAAGCTGTTTTGAGAAAGATGAAGCTTGAAATAGTTAACAGTAAGAAATCTTTTACTTCTGAATTTTTTGTTAAACAGAATGTAACTTTCTGGGAAAGAATCAGAAGGGGTGTTTTTTATTACGGATACAGTGAAGGTGCAATTAACAGCGTAAAGCAGGAACTTTCAGAAAACGTAGCTTATATGTTGAAGTTTCTTAGCTTATGTGTTGTTT
>JAGHSB010000262.1 GCA_018066075.1 Candidatus Treponema scatequi | reverse complement strand
ATGTATTACTAATAAAAATAATAAAGAAATGAGAATTCGGCAAGTGGAACTTCAAAAACTTGCACATTCCACCGAAAACTATTAGTATTAAAATATTCCAGTACAAAAAGGAAGGTTTACAAAAATGGAAGAAATCTTAGATTTATTACGCGAAAACGCTCGTCTCTCGGTTGAAGACATTGCAGCAATGACAAAAAAGACTCCAGAAGAAGTCAAAGAAATCATTTCTAAATTAGAAGCGGATGGAATCATTTTAAAATACGCGGCCATTGTAAACCCTGAAAAAGATAATGAAAACAAAGGTAAGGTTTGCGCAGAAATCGAAATTCAGGTTACTCCGCAGAGGGAACACGGATTTGATGCAATTGCAGACAGAATATACAGATTTCCGCAGGTTAAGTCTCTCTATTTGATGAGCGGTGGATATGACCTTAAGGTAATCATCGAAGGCGATTCCCTCCAGGAAGTAGCTTTCTTTGTTTCAAGCAAACTCGCAACACTCGACGGCGTACGTTCCACTAAAACTCACTTTATCCTCAAGACTTACAAAGAAAACGACATTCTCTATGTTGAAAACGAAAGAGACCGTCGCGAAGGGGCAATGGCTTAATGAATACCCGCGAAGACAGATTTTCTAAACTCATGACAGAGATTCCGCCATCGGGAATCCGTAAATTTTTTGAAATGCTTATTGGTCACGATGATGTTATTTCCCTTTCTGTCGGCGAGCCTGACTTTCCGACTCCTTGGTCAATTCGTGAAGAAGCATATTATCATCTCGAAAAAGGTCACACATCATATACTTCAAACTGGGGTCTTTTAGAACTCCGCGAAGAAATTGCAAAATATATGGAACGTTACGGCCTTTTCTACAATCCGAAAAACGAGATTCTCGTTACAGTCGGTGCATCTGAAGGCGTAGACGCTTCACTCCGTGCAATCCTTAACCCGGGAGACGAAATCATCGTAGTTCAGCCTTGTTACGTAAACTATACGCCTCTCGCAGCGCTCTGCCAGGCAAAAGTAGTTCCAATCAACTCAGGCGTAAACGGCTACTACCCGACTGCAGAACAGATTAAAAACGCCATCACTCCAAAAACAAAAGCGCTCATGATCTGTTCCCCGAACAACCCGACAGGAACAATGATTCCGGCATCAGAACTCGAAAAGATTGCCAAAGTCGTTGTTGAAAATAAAATCTGGTGTATCTCTGACGAAATCTACTGCGAACTCGCTTACGAAAATTCAAAGCACTGTTCAATCGGTTCGTTCAGTGGAATGAAGGACTACACAATCATTCTGAACGGATTTTCAAAGTCTTTTGCGATGACTGGATGGCGTATCGGTTATATTGCCGCTCCAAACGAACTTTTGCATCAGATTGTCAAACTTCACGGCTACAATACAATCTGTGCTCCGATTTTCTCTCAGTATGGTGCTGCAGAAGGACTCAGAAACTGCTTTAAGGACGTTGAAAAGATGCGAGTAAGCTACCAGCAGAGACGCAATCTGATGTACAAGGCATTCTGCGACATGGGACTTGATGTTCCAGAGCCTACAGGAGCTTTTTACATGTTCCCGGACATCAGCTCTACAGGGCTTACAAGCGAAGAATTTGCAACTCAATTGTTCCAGAAATACAATGTTGCAGTAGTTCCTGGAAGCGTATTCGGTCTTGGCGGCGAAGGTCACGTAAGATGCTGTTACGCGACTGCCATCGACAAGATTAAGATTGCCCTCGAACGAATTGCCCAGTTTGTCGAAGAATTAAAGAAATAGCCAAATATTGCCGAAAATAGTATATAATACTTATAGGTAGAGAATTTATTAATGGACGAAACATTACTTTCGGTAGCTATTGCCGTAATCTCAATTCTATTTTTTTCCAGCATCCTCATTTTTTTCACGAGCAGAAAGTCATCGTCTCACTCTGGCCCAAGAACAAGAAATCGTGCGTCCATCATACGTGACTGTACTAAAAAATTATCTCACAACCCGCAGAACATTCAGGCGCTGACTCCACTCGCAGATTTATATTACTCAGAACATCTCTGGGACAAAGCACTTCCACTTTATGAAACACTCGCAGGACTTTCTGCACGGCATACAGAAATTGATATCGGTGACACAAGCCTTAAACAGGGAGTTTGTCTCGTTAAACTTCACAAACCGCAGGAAGCAGCACCTCTTCTTCTTACAGCACTCAAAGTTAACCCTGACAGTTACGAAGCAAACTTCTATCTTGGTCAGGCTCTTTACAACGCCGGCGATTACGAAAAAGCAATTCCACTCATGAAAAAAGCCCTCTCAATCAATCCTGAGACTCAGGGAATTTTTCAGCCGATTGGAATGGCATGCTACAAGGGACATCACTTCAAAGAATCAGTTCAGTATTTGAGAAGAGCTCTCGATGAAAACCCAGAAGACAAAGAATCACTTTTTGCAATGGCAGACGCTATGCAGGAATGTGGTTTCAATGATAAAGCGCTCAAGATTTTTTCTCACTTAAGACCGGACCCGAAATTTGGTGCACAGTCAAGTTTGTATGCAGGTATCATTCATGGAAAAATGCAGCAGCTTGATAAAGCAGCATTGGACTTTGAAATCGGACTTCGACTTCAGGATATTCCGCAGGAAATTTTCCTTGAATTAAATTACAGACTTGCTGCTTGTTATTTCAGAATCAATAAAATTTCTGCAGGTCTTGATTGCTTAAATAAAATTCAGACTGTAGTTCCTGCTTACAAAGATGTAAGTCAGTTAATTGCAAGATACAAAGAATTAAATCAGAACTCCAACTTACAGATATACCTCACATCAGGTACAAGTGACTTTGTTGCACTCTGCAGAAACCTTGTAAAAGTTTTCCATTCAAAATCATTCGTAAAGATTGTCGATGTTGCCGTAATCACAGACACAATCGAAATCTTATGCGAAGTTGAAAATGCAAAATGGGAAGACAAAGAGATTTTCAGATTCTACAGAAACTCAGGATCAATCGGAGAACTTTTCATCCGTGACTTCCACGCAAAAATCAAAGATACAAAATGTGACAAAGGTTACTGCATAACATCTGGAACATTCTCAGAAGAAGCACACAAATACATCGATGGCCGCCCGATCGATTTGATTGAGAAGCCAACATTGATGAAGATGTTAAAAGTGATTTCTTAAAAAGATTTCAAATCGATTGTTAAATCAATTCAGATAATTAATTATCTCTTCCAGTATTCCGGAGTCAGGAACATTATCATTGTGTAAATCTCAAGACGACCTGCAAGCATTGCAAACATGTAAACCCATTTTAAACCTGCAGGTAAAAATCCGAGGTTATTGCTTGGACCTAATGCACCAAAACCTGGCCCTACATTTCCGACCATTGAAAGTGCACCACTAAATGCATCAAACACTTCAAGACCGGCAATAGTTCCTGCAAAAGTTACGAGAACTACTAAAACTGCATAGCACATCATAAAAGCCGCAACATTAAATACTACATCTTTACGACCGACTTTTTTATTTAGTCTTACAGAATAGATTCCGTGAGGATGAAGCATCTTAAATACTTCGTTTTTAACCTGTTTTTGAAATACAACCCAGCGTACGACTTTAATTCCACCACCGGTAGAACCAGAACATCCACCGATAAAAAACAAAATAAAAATCAAAAACTTAGCTGCAGGAACCCACAGTGTAAAATCAACAGTAGAATAACCTGTAGTAGAAATAATCGAACAAACCTGAAATGCTGCAGTTCTTATTGCATCACCTGTATTTGTAAATGAAGAACCAATGATGATTGTAATCAGCGCAACGACTACTGAAACAATTACTACATATGCCTTAAACTCAGAATTATCTCTGATTTCCTTTAGCTTTCCTGTAACGAGATAAAAAATCAAACTGTAGTTAACGCCTGTTAAGAACATGAATACAGTTAAAATCCATTCGATTGAAACAGAATTGAACCCTGCAATACTGTTGTTCATTGTAGAAAAACCACCGGAACCTAATGTTGAAAACGCATGACACAATGCATTAAAGACATCCATTCCGGCAATTTTCAATGCAACAAAAAGAATTACAGTCATCGAAATATAAATGATCCACAAAGCTTTTGCTGTGTTTGTAATCTTTGAAGTAATTTTACCTTTATCAGGTCCAGTTGTCTCAGCCTTAATCAGCTGAAAGCCGCCGACTCCTAAAAGCGGAAGAAGCGCAACAGTAAGTGCAACGATTCCCATACCGCCGAGCCAGTGAGTTTCGCATCTCCAGAGATTAATTGCATGAGGTAAACTTTCTACATCAGAGAAAATTGTCGCTCCTGTTGTTGAAAACCCAGATACACTTTCAAAAATTGCATCAGTAACAGAAGCAAAACATCCTGAAAGAATAAATGGAACTGCACCAAAAAGAGAACATGCAAGCCACGCAACTGCAACGACCGCAAAAGAACTTTTAATCGTAAACTTGAAAAGCTCTTTTTTTGTAAAGAAATATCCTGCAAGAAAAACAAACCATGCACAGATCATTGGAACAACAAACGGAATAATCATCTGTGTTTCATTGTATTGAAATGCAGTTATAACAGGAAAAATAAAAGTTGTAGCGACAATTGCAACGATTGCAGAAATAATTTTTAAGAAGTTGATAACGCCCATAAAATTATTTTACTCCAAACGATGCAAGAATCTTTTTGGATTTATCTGCATCAACAATTACGATCATCTGGTCGTTTGCATCAATAGTTGTAGCTCCAGTTGGAATTTCATAAACGTCAGTTCCAGCTTTTTTAATGAGCATCACAAGGAAAGTTCCAGGATCTGCAATCTGCATTAAAGTTTTACCTATAAGTTTTGAATCAAGAGGCAATGCAAGTTCAAGAATTTCAAGTGAACCAGAACTGATTGTATGAACACCAGTAACAGTTTTACCGCGAAGATGACTCATAATACTGTCGACAACTGAGTCACGAAGAGGAACAGGAACATCAACGCCGAGTTTTCTTGCAATTTCTGCAAACGGTGCGTTTTCTACGAGGGCAACTGTATGTCCAACTCCGAGTGATTCAAGATAAGCTGCTCCTACCATGTTAAGTTCGTGATTGTGAGTAGCGCAGATTACGAGGTCGTATGTCGTAAGGTTTTCTTCGTACAAAAAGTTTTCATCAGTGATGTCACCGCAGTAAACTTTTGCACTTGGAAATTTTTCTGCTGCTTCTTTAGCAAGATCTTTATCAAGATCAACGATTGCAAAATTTGAATTTACTTTTGCACTTTTTCCGAAAAGACGTGAAAGAATAAATTTCTTTTTGCTGTTTCTAATAAGTCTTTCTGCAATAAGAGATCCGATTTTGCCTGCTCCGACAAGAGCAATCTTATCAAGTGTTTCAATTTCTGTTCCGGCAAGCTCAAGGAACTTTGTAATTTCACCTTTTTTAGTTAAGACACCGATGCAGTCACCAGCTTCGATGACAGTCTGGCCGCTCGGAAGTCTCGGAGTTCCCATCGACTCAACGTAAGCAACCAGGAAAGGAGTTTTTGTCATTCCACGAATAGCCTGAAGAGTCTGACCTGCAAACTTTGAATTTTTTTCGATATTTACACGAGTCAATTCGTAATCAGAGTTTTCAAATGTAACAGTATCACTTACCGCACCGCTTTCTACAGCCTGAACGATAGCCTGGGCTGCTTCAACGTCCGGATGAATCATAAAGTCGATTCCATAAAGCGGACGATGCTTACCAGAAAAAGTTTCGGCATGCTTTTTGTGAACTTTTTCTGTGTTCATATAGTAAGCAAAATTTCTTACGCGGGCAATTTTAAGAATATCTGGATAAACGGCATCAACAAGCGAGCAAGTGATCATGTTTACTTCATCACTTGCAGAAACGCAGACAAGGGCATCTGCTTTTGCAATTCCTGCGTCTTCGAGAGTCTCAAGGCTGTTTCCATCTGCAAAAATTACAGAACAGTCGAGACTGTTTGATGCATGTCTTACTACTTCTTCATCATTGTCGATGATTGTAACTTCATTTCTTTCATTAATAAGGCGGCGTGCAAGCTGAATTCCAGTAAAACCAGCGCCTACAATAACAATATTCATAATATATAATTATACCTTTACCAATTTTTATCTGTCAATAAACATATTTTGTGTTATACTCATTTCATGCAAACCCAAAATTTGCCCGAAATCGAGAAAAATCAGAGTCAGAACAGAAAAATCCTCGCCTTTTTGACAGCCCTCTGTCTTTTTTTCTCTGCAGTGGAATTTGCAATACCCAAACCCTTTCCATTTTTACGACTCGGCCTTGCAAACGCACCAATAATCCTCAGCCTTTTCATTTTACCGGCATCCCAGTTTTTTCTTCTCGTCCTTTTAAAAATCTTTGTCCAGAATTTAATCTCCGGAACTCTCTTTTCATACACAATTTTATTTTCAGTTGCCGGATCTTTTGCCTCGGCTCTCATAATGTTTGCTCTTTTCAAGCTGCTTTATAACCGAGGTATTATTTCTTTAATTGGAATTTCCCTCGCCGGTGCCCTCTTCAACAGCCTGGCACAGCTTGGAGTCTCGTATCTCCTCATTTTTAACGAAAACACAAAGTACATCGCTCCAGTTTTACTCGCATCAAGCTTTATTACGGGACTTCTTCTCGGAATCGCAGTCACCTGTTTTACGGATAATTCAAAATGGTTTAAGGAGATTGCCGGATGAAGATCAAGTTTCACCGCCTTTTGATTCTGGCACTCGTCGTTACCTTTTTTCAGCTTCTCACCCCAAACGGAAAAATCCTTTTTTCAATCGGAAAATTTAATGTGACTCTCGGAGCCCTAAAGTCAGGTCTTTTTAAAAGTGGAATTTTGATACTCCTGCAACTTTTGTCAAAACTGATTGTTTCTTTAAATATAAGATTTCCGGGAAGAACAGGAGCTTTCCTGAAAGATGTCTTTTTCATCTACGAAAAACTCACGGATGAAAACTTCATTTCAAACGAAAAAGAGCACTTAACATTTGATGAGTCTTTTTCGAAAATTCCACAAAACAAAAAAAAGCTCTCATCTTTCATCGAAAATCTTGATTCAAAACTTATTTCAATATGGAAACAAATTTAGCATAGACGGGTGTCAAATTTGCAAGGCAGTTATTAGACACAGTAAGTGGTCTATGCTATAATTTTTAAAATCAGGAGGATTTATGAAAAAATTACTATCTTTTGCAGCTGTAATCAGTTTATTCAGTTTTATTGCATGCGCCACTCCAAAAGTACAAAGAATAAAAGCTGACACTCAGACAGACATCAGCGGTTATTGGAATGATACAGACGTTAAAATCGTTGCTGGTGATTTGATCGATCAGATCACAAATGCACCTTGGTATAAAGAGTTTGTAAAAGAAAACGGCCGCAAACCGGTAGTCATTGTCGGAACTTTCAGAAACAAAAGTGATGAACACATTGATACTACAATCATTTCAAAGAAACTTGAAATTGCTCTTGTTAATTCTGGAAAAGTAAAATCAGTTGCAAGTTCAAAAGAAAGAAGTGAAGTTCGCGAAGAAAGAGATGAACAGCAGGTTAATGCCAGCCTTGAAACAGCAAAAAACATCGGCAACGAAACAGCTGCCGACTTTATGCTCCAGGGTGATGTAAAGACAATCGTTGATACAGATGGTCAGACTTCTACAAGAACTTATTATGTTTCTGCAGAACTTGTTAACATTGAAACAACTGACAAAGTCTGGCTTGGCGAAAATGATACAATCAAAAAAAGTATCAAACGTCCAAAAGTTAGATTCTAATTTTGTTTTTTAACCTGGAATTCTAATATGAAAAAAATTGCTATATTAATTGCTGCATTATCATTAACTGCACTCGCATTTGCTTCTGCAAATCCTGCTAAAGTAAAAGCAAAGAGCAAAAAAGATTCTTCTATTCCAAATGCGCCGGAATGGGTAACAAACCCGGAATCTGAATACAACTCTCGCCTTTACTTAACTGGTGTAGGAAATTCGATTGAAGAAAATGTTGCAGAAGATGATGCAAAGGCTAAACTCATTCAGTCACTCATCACAAAAGTTTCTGCAAATGAAATTGCAAAATCTTTTGCTGACAATTCAACTGACTATGCTTCAATAACATCAACAGTAGATACAACATCAGAACTCAAATCAATCAAAGGTTTGAAAATTGTAAACAAATACAAAGCCGATGATGGAACTTTCTACGCACTTGCCGTGATTAAAAAGCAGGATGCCGTTGATTTTTACAACAAACAGATTGAAAAAAATGATTCTAAGATTCAGGAATATATGGAATTTGCGAGAAAGAATTCTACATTACAGGGAATTATTTACGCACAAAAAGCACTTAATCTTGCAAAGGACAACGAATACTTCTTCTATCTTATCGACATCATTGATTCACCGTTTCCAAGTGATTATGCAGTTTCTTACGGAAGCACAGTAAAGCTTACAAAAGAAATTTCCGAACTTAAGAAACAGGTTCCAATAAAAGTTGTCATTGAAAATGATTATAAAAATCTCATCAAGACTTCTTTTACAGATACTCTCAATCATCTTGGATTTATTACAACAGAAAAAGACAGTGCATTGTATATTATACATGCAACTGTAAATGTAGAAAAATTTGATTCACCTGATGAAAAGCATGTATTCTATAATTATCTGTTAACATCACAGATGCATGTTGCAGCTACTCAGGATGTAATCAACAACTTTTCTGTAAACGGAAGAGCCGGACATCTTAATGATCAGGGCGCTAAAAATAAAGCATATCTTACACTTGCTAAAGATATAGATAAAAAATTTCAGGCAGACTTACTTAAGTATGTCGAAGAAAATTAATTTCTTAAACTTCTGAAAAATTTTCACGAATTTAAGAAAAATAAAACAGGTTTTTTTATATAAGGAGATAAAAATGAAAAAATCAATTTTAATCATTTCATGCGTTTTAGCAGCTATCATGGCTACAAGCTGTGGAACAACAAATCAGGAAACAACAGCAGCAGCAAAAGCAGCACAGAAATCAGTTATCGGTGCTGACGGTGTTGAAAGACCAGAATGGGTTCTCACAGGAAAAGAAGATGCAACTGGTATCTACGCAGTAGGAAGTGCAAAACTTTCAAGCGACCAGAACTCTCTTAAACTTGCCCGCACAAACGCTCGTGCAGAACTTGGAAGAACAATTCTTGCTTCTACAAGATCAGTTCTCCGTTCATACACAGAAGATACAGGCAATGCAAAAGATGCTCTTACATACATGGAAGAAGCTGTAGAAGTTAAATCTGTAAACATCCTCAAAGGATCAAAACAGGTTGATATGTGGAAAGCAGACGACGGAACAATTTATGTTTTGATGTTCGTTCCTTACACAGCAGTTGTACCAGAAGTAACACAGTCATATAATGACTTTGTACAGGATACAAAAACAATTTTCACAGAAGCTAAAGCACAGGCTGCATTCCAGAAATACTTCGACGAAAACTAATCTAATATAAACAGGAATTATAAAAGTGGCGCATTGTATAGTTAAAGAAGCGGAGAAAATCTTAGACAAACCTTTCAAAGTATTGGACAAGGGATTTATCAGACTTGTCGATTACCTTGGAAGCGACGAAAGAATCGTTCAGGCTGCACGAGTATCGTACGGAAAAGGAACTGACTCTGTATCTAAAGACGAAGCTTTGATTGACTATTTAATGCGCCAGCAGCACACCTCTCCTTTTGAGCAGGTTGTGCTCACATTCCACTTGAAGATGCCTATCTTTGTAGCCAGACAGTGGGTTCGCCACCGAATGGGCCGTATGAACGAGCTCTCAGGCCGTTTCTCGGTAATGCAGGAAGAGTTTTACGTTCCAGCCAAGGAAGACATCGACCCGCAGAAAAAAGACCGTCTGGAGCGCGCTCTGGAGCCTGTAGAGCCTGCAGAAGCTGCAAAGATCCAGTCAGACCTTAAAAAAGGCCAGAAAAAGGCCTACGAATCATACAAAGACTTAATCGAAAAAGGCCTCGCACGAGAAATCGCGCGCATCAACCTTCCTCTTTCACTCTACACAGAATTTTACTGGCAGATGGACTTAAACAACCTCTTCAGATTTTTGAAGCTGCGCTTAGACCCGCATGCACAGCTGGAAATGAGAAAATACGCAGAAATCATTTTAGAAATCGTAAGAAAAGTCTGCCCTGTTGCAACAGCATCATTTGAAAACATTATGCTCAAGCAGGTAGCCTTCAATGGTGAAGAAATCGACGCACTCAGAAGAGTCCTCGCCGGCGAAGCAAATCCACTCACAGGACCAAAACTCGACCGTTTCTTAACAAAAGTAAAGACCGGTCATCAGATGTAAATTAAAATATCTTTTATCAGATATCAAAAATCCTGACAGGAGATTACATTTATGAATTTTTTTCTCAAAAAATTTATCATTTCATTTTTACTTTTATCGTCATTCGCCTTTTCAAATCCATTTGCAAAATACCAGAATCTGAAAGGTGAACAACTTGAATACGCAAAGAAAAACTGGATCGTAGTTCCAGAAAAATATAATGCCAAAGGTGAAACTTTTAACAAATGTATTCTTGCTAAAAAAAATTTAACACCAGATACACAAAAAGGAATCGAATGTTCAGCATGTTCAATTGCATTTTTAATGCGATGGTTCGGTATAAACGCCGATGGAATTAAAATGTATCATTCAGATTATTATCCATGTAAATTTGAACTTGGTGCTTATCCAAAAGTTTTTAAAGACTATCTTGAACCAAAAGGATATAGAGTAAAATATTATACAGGTTCACTTGATGATTTGAAAAACTGCATTTCAAAAGGAAATCCTGTAATCGTACTTCTTATTTATCCAAACAATGTTCTTCACTATGTACCAGTTGTAGGATTTGATCAGAAATATATTTTCATTCAAGACTCAGTTCCAAAATTCAGAAACTGCAGAAACAAGGAATACAATGAAAAACGAACTTATTCTGAGTTTATGCAAATGTGGAATGTTCCACTTGATTATTGCCAAAATCTTTTTGTAACAGTTGAGAAATAAAAAATGCACCCACAAAATTGAACTTTGTTTGTCCAATTTTGTGAATGCACTTTTATTTGCAAACACACTCTATATCAATAACCGTCCGACATTTCGCGGTTGCGGTCTTTCTTACAAAGTTCATCGTAAACAAGACTTCGTGTTCTAAGCTGTTCCTTTCGTTCCTGTGGGAACGGAATGTTGCGCCAGAAAATTCCACGAACTTCTTTATCAAGACGCTGAACACCTTCAGATTCTTTTGTCATCCACAAAACATAATCCTGAATGAAGTACTGCTTCAAATCACCCTTGAGCTTCTGCTTGTCGATCCACTCATAGTACTGACCTGTAAGACCTTCTTCCATCCAGTAGTAAGATGCCTTCTCTTTTGCAACCTGCCATCTCAAATCTGCAACTGCTGTCAAAACGGCAATCTTCAAATCACGAGGATACATCGGAACTACGATACGACCACGGCTTGTTACACGATTGTAACGGTCAAATGGTTCCCAGCAGAATCCGGCATCACCGTAAGTTGGAAGCAAAATTACAAATGGAACAATGCGGTTTGGCATATTCTTATGTATACGGCAGAACGCACCAGGGTCAATTGATTCAACCCATTTCAAAATGTTAACGACATTTTCTCTGAATCCTGTTCCCTGTGGGAGACAGTGATAAAATTCTCTTGTAAAGATTGGAAACTGGTTACCCTGACGACCACAAGTCATCTTTGCCATCTGTCTTACAGTTTCATATTCTGTATCGATGTCACCAGTATTTACATTTACAACTTCAGGACCCATTGCAATTTTATCTGTTACAGAATTGTAAGCTTCTGAAGCGTCTTGAAATTCTTTAAGTGCTTTTGTGAGTTCTTTATCATTTTTAGAAAGAGAATGAAGATATGTCTGAATTTCAGAGAACATCTTTTTCTGCATTTCTGTATAAGCTTCTTTGTGCGGTTCAAGTCCTGGAACCATGTTGTGCTGGCAGAGATTATCAATGCGGGATTTCAATTCTGCTTCGAGCATTGCACGTTCACTTTCTTTTACATTCAAAAGACCTTCAGAACTCTGAACCTTTCCTGAGTTCTTTGTCTGAAGCTGCATGAGGCGCTGCTGTTCCTGCATTGCAGCTCCTTCTGCTGTAGTTGCTTTTTTAGGCTGTCTTACTTCATCTGTTGTAGAACATTTGATGAGACCTGTTGCAACGCCTTTGAACCATTCATCAAGATAGAAAACTGGTTCATTTGTTTCGTTATCTAAAATTGTTTTTGCAAAAAGCTCTTTGTGTTCAGGTTTGAAAAGTGATGGAAGTAAAACTGCAAAGCGCATCATCATCTTTTTTGTGATGTCGATGTTTTTATCTGCCATCTTTGGAGCCATCGAGTGAATGAATTCCCAGTAAGCCATGATGACCTGCTGACGGTAAACCATTCTGTCTTTGACATCTTTACATGTCAAATATTTCGAGAGTACCTGATGAAGGCGCTGTGAGTTTGATCCTTCTCCTGCGATTGCAGTTTTATAGTAAGTAGGACTGTCAAACCAGTCTGCCGGTGTGTCATTGTAAATATGAGTTACTTCTTTGAACTCTTTTATACTCAGGTCTACTTCTGGAACAAAGCTGTTTCCTTTTTTAGGATGATCTTCTTCCTGCTGCTGCATCATCATTTTTTCAAATGACATTGCGGAACTAGGCTTGTAAGGTGTCGCATCATCAAGCAATGCGGCGATTGATGGGTCTATATCGTTATTGCTCATTATTTAAATAACTCCATTTTATCTATATATTATAACC
>JAGHSB010000251.1 GCA_018066075.1 Candidatus Treponema scatequi | reverse complement strand
ATAATTAAGATATTAAATATTAGTAAAAAGCCAGGTTTTCCCGGCTGGAGGATTACAAATGGAAAAACAGAATCTTGATTGGGGTAATTTAGGATTTGGTTATGTTAAAACAGACAAGCGCTTTGTTGCTAATTACAAAGACGGTGCATGGGACAATGGAACTTTGACAGATGATGCATCTGTGCAGATTTCTGAATGTGCAGGCGTTTTGCAGTATGCGCAGACTTGTTTTGAAGGACTCAAAGCCTATACTACAGAACAAGGCAAGATTGTTACTTTCCGTCCGGATATGAATGCTGAACGTATGGCAACAACTTGTGCTCGTCTTGAAATGCCAGTCTTTCCAAAAGACAAATTTATCGAAGCCGTTAAACAGGTTGTAAAAGCAAATGCTTCATGGGTTCCACCTTATGGATCAGGAGCTACATTCTACCTCAGACCATATATGTTCGGTTCAAGCCCTGTAATCGGTGTAAAACCAGCTGATGACTATCAGTTCAGAATTTTCGGAACTCCTGTAGGACCATATTTCAAAGGTGGCGCTCATCCAATCACAGTTCGTATTTCTGACCTTGACCGCGCTGCTCCTCACGGAACAGGTGACATCAAAGCAGGTCTTAACTATGCAATGAGCCTTCACAATATCGTAGACGCACACAAATGCGGATTTGATGAAAACATGTATCTTGACCCACAGACACACACATACATCGAAGAAACAGGTGGAGCAAACATTCTCTTTGTAACAAAAGACAACAAACTTGTAACACCAAAATCAGACAGCATCCTTCCTTCAATCACAAGACGTTCTCTCGTAGAAGTTGCAAAATCTTACCTCGGTCTCGAAGTTGAAGAAAGAAGAATCCACAAAGATGAACTTGCAGACTTTGCAGAATGTGGTTTATGTGGAACTGCCGCAGTTATTTCTCCAATCGGAAAAATCGTTGATCACGGCAAAGAAATCTGCCTCCCAAGTGGAATGAACGACTTTGGTCCGGTCCTCAAAAAAGTTTACGAAACTTTGACAGGAATCCAGATGGGAAGAATCGAAGCTCCAAAGGGATGGATTTACGAAATTGATTGCTAGTAAGTAAATAGAGTAAAAAACTCCGAACTTTCGTTCGGAGTTTTTTTTATTTAAGGTACTTATTAATCTCATCAATCCAGTACTGTAGTCGAAATTGGAACAGTAAGTCTTGGAAAGGTAAACTTTTCCGAAGTGGAATTTTTTAATTCGTTAATTTATTATTTTACGTTTTTCTTAAGAACTTTAAGATTTTTCTGTACGACTTTGTAATCGTCAGCATTAGTCATAGTTCTTAAATCTTCCAAAGGATCTTTTTTTCCCATTGCTTCAAGTACTGCAAGAGTTTCTGCATCAAGTCCGCCCATTTCTTCTTCTGCAAGTGCAAGACCATAGCATAAACAGATCATTCTTGCTTTTTTAAAACGGTCTGGACCAGAAATTCCATATCCTTCAAGAATTGCGTCAGCTTTTGCAATATCTTTTACTGTAACTTGAGAATCTGCTTTCCATTTTCCAAGCTTATCAAGTTCTTTTTCGATTTTGCTGTAATTCTTTGCGAAGTTCTGAACATCGCTGTCAGTAAGTCCTGTTTTTTGTGCATTCTGTGCAAAACAAAAACAGCCGATAAATAAAACTACTAATAATGATACTAATTTTTTCATATCTTTCTCCTGATTTAAG
>JAGHSB010000146.1 GCA_018066075.1 Candidatus Treponema scatequi | reverse complement strand
GAATACATTTTAACTAATTTTTTAATCGATTATAAATCCTATGATGTAATAAAAGGTTATCGTGCCGATGATTCTTATTTCTCTTTTGCAAATGCTTTTCTGGAAAATACAATTTCATTACAAAAATTAAATGCTGCTATGAAACTTGGACTTCTTGGTGAACAAATTGTTTTAAAATCAGAAAAAAGTTTTGAGCAGATTCATTATCTAAAAAGTCATATTTCAAATAAAGAGATTTATTATCCTAAAAAAATGGAACGGGATTCACAGGCAAGAAAAGATTTTTTTAATTTAAGAACTAAAAATGATATAACAGATAAAGAAACCATATTTTTAATCGACATAATCCGCCAGGAGGTAACACTGAATGATGCACGCTTACAACGAGCTTTATCTTTGTGATTCACAAAAAAATCTTGCCGGAATGTTTGATTATGCAATAAGAGGATTAAAATATTCCGGCGATGATTTTTTCAATCTGTTTATAAGTTCTGGAATTGCTGCAATGTTTGAACATGGAAACCCAAAATATGTTGCAGGCCTTTCTGGAATTGAACTTGCGGAAAATGTTTTGCAGAAATCTGGAATCAAAACTCAAAATACAATTATGCTTGATTATTCATTTGATGGTCCTGAATACTGGCTTGGCTGGGTTTTGTCATATTATCAGTGGTACAGAGCTTTGCGTTTTTCTGATTTACAGGTTTATGGATTAGTTCCATCTGAAATATTAAAAAGATACATTTTACACGAAGCAGATATTTCAAAATTTGTTCAGACAGCAGATTTAATCATACAAAAAAATATTCAAAATTCCCCAACGCGATTAAAACAAATCCGAACATCCCGAAACATGACTCAAAAACAGCTTTCAGAACTTTCGGGTGTTAGTTTAAGAATGATTCAGCTTTATGAACAGCGGCAGAATGATATAAATAAAGCTTCTGGTTCTGTAATAAACCGCCTGGCATGGGTGTTGAAATGTAATTTTTATGACATTATGGAACTTGAATTTGAAAACTAAATCCCTTTTCCCGACTTAATACACAACTTCTCCCCTGTCACAGGATGTGTCAATTCCAGACTCTCCGCATGAAGCATCAGTCTCTCTGCCCCATCGCGCGCATCACCATAAATCTTGTCTCCCAAAATCGGGCATCCCATTTCCGCAAGGTGAACTCTGATCTGATGCGTTCTTCCGGTCACTGGATGGCACTCGAGCACGCATCTGTCACCTTCACGACTTCGGATAGAAAACTCAGTTACCGCAATCACACCGCCGCGCGACTCTGGCACTTCACCCCATTTTGCGCCTGCGCTTTTTGAAGTGATGCGGCCGAGAAAATTTTTTACTACAAAGTGGTCTTTTATTTTAGTGGAATTTTTAACGACAGCGATATATGTTTTTGAAATCGGCCGGATATTACGAGAGATATCGGTTTGAGAAATTCCATTTGATTTATCACCATCACTCAAACCACCCGAAAAATCCAGCCTGCCCGAATCGAACATATCGAAAACCGCTTTATTGACTTCGCGCTTTTTCGTAAAAAGAATTACGCCTGACGTATCTTTGTCGAGGCGGTGCATGATTCCGACATAAGGTGGATTTCTGAGCGAGGGATTTTTTGACCAGAGATAGCGGACAACGGCGTCGTGAAGATTGTCGCGGCTGTCGACGATTGTTTTTTCTGTCGGAAAGCGGGACGGCTTGTCGATGAAGATTAAATAGTCGTCTTCGTACAAAACTGATTCCGGAGTTACTTCAAACTTGATGTCGTCGGCTTCTTTTTCATATAAAAGTTTTTCTTTATCAACAGAAACTACAACCTGAGATTTTTCAAAAACTGTATACGACGGAACTCGCACTTCTTTTCCATTAACTCGGACACAGCCTGCCATGATAAGACGGCGAAGTTTTGAATTGCTGATTTCTAGATTTAATTCGGCGCCAAGTTTTTCGCGAAGAAGAATGTCGAGGCGGATTTTTCTGTCGGGAGTTAAAGTTATGACCTGCATATCATTCTCAATTCAAAAGCAAGATTCCATTCAAAAGCCTGCGGTTACAAAAACTTATATTCCGGAGCTTCTTCGCCGGCATAGACTTTTATCTTGCACTCTTCCATGCAGACATTGTCTGAGAAAGAATTGAGGTTTAGCGAAGCCGGGCTTAAAAGGTCATCAGGATTAAAAGAAAGATTTAAAACTGATTCTTCGTTTTCAAGTTCGATGCGGCTCATCGCGCCGTAAAGTGAAACAATGTCTTTTGCAATTACGAAAAGATGTTCTTTCTGCTTTTCTTCGAACTTCATTTCGAGAAAGAGAAGCTGCATTTTTTCGATTTCTTTATGAGTAAGGTTTTCGATTTTTTCATAGTCTGAAAGGACGACATTGTTGCAGGTTAACCATTCTGCAAAGTCTGAGAAAAATTTTGAAGGCGCGATTTTAAGTGATGAAAGTACTATGTTAAACCATGGAACTGCGCGGCCTGAAGTGTAAAATATTTTTGTTGCAGTTGCAATTTTTTTGGAATATGCGATGTCCTGGCTTGAATAAGTTCCTGTGCATTTTTCGAGAGAGCCGGATTTTGAAATTGATGTTTCTTTGTCAGAAGATGCTGTCTTTTCCAGCTGAGGAAAGTCGATGTGGTTCGGGTAAAGAGTTACTGCAAAATCAATTCTATCGCGGAATGCCTTAAAAGAGTCGCCTGCATTTGTTGCAAAGTCCAGGTCAAATCCGAAGATCAAACCTGCATTATTTAATAATGCGGCTTTTTTTGAATAAAGTTTTTTGTCAAAAAGAAAAACCTTTTTATCTTTTGCATCGATTGAGTTTTTGCTTTCTGTCATCTGTATTTCGAGAGAACAGAAAAGCTGTGATAACAAATTGATTATTTCGCTGTCGATTAAGTGAGGCTGGATTTTTAAGCTGATGTAGCAGTCAGGAATCTCGCGGGTACATGTTTCGAGAAAATGAACTAAAAGTTTTTTGTCTGATGCAAGTTTTTCGTCGTGAACATAGAGCTCAGTTATTTTCTTTTGTGAAAAAGTTTTTAACTGAGACTCTAAGTTTTCGTGGGTAAAGTTGAATTGAGAAATTTTGTTTTCCATAATTTTCTTTATCCCTTATTAAAAATTTTTGCTCCGAAATTCCACTTAAAAATTATTTCATCTGAAGAAGTTTGATTCCGTGCTTTTTGCATTCCTGATAGATTGCATCCGGCCAGATTGAAACCTGTGTTTCACCGATGTGAGCTTTTCTGAGGAGGAACATGCACAGGCGCGACTGACCGATTCCGCCGCCGATTGTCTGTACGAGTTCGCCTTTCAAAAGTTTTGAATGGAACATAAGTTTTGAGCGTTCTTCCATGTCGCGTTCTTTGAGCTGAAGCTTGAGAGAATGCGGGTTAACGCGAATTCCCATTGAAGAAAGTTCAAGAGGAATTCCTAAGATGTCATCCCATACGAGAAGGTCACCGTTCAAACCGCGGTGTCCGTCGCCGCTTTCTGTAATCCAGTCGTCATAGTCAGGTGCGCGTCCGTCATGAATTGAACCGTCAGGCAATTTTCCACCGATACCACAGATGAAAACTGCACCATACTGTTTTGTTACGATTGCTTCCCTTTCTTTTGGAGTAAGGTCAGGATATTCTCTCTGCAAGTCGTCTGAATATAAGAAAGTTACTTTCTCAGGAAGAACAGGCTTAATCTGATCATAGCGGTCAAAAATATAAAACTCTGTTCTCTTGATGCAGCGGTAAATCTTTTCTACAACTTCGTGAAGATAATAGATAGTTCTGTCTTTTTCATCGATTGCCATTTCCCAGTCCCACTGGTCAACGTAGATCGAGTGAATTGCATCGATGTCGTCATCCGGACGAATTGCGTTCATATCTGTATAGATTCCAAAGCCTGGAGTCATTTTAAGGTCTGTTACTTTAAGTCTCTTCCATTTTGCAAGTGACTGTACGATTTCAAGTTTTTCTTCGTTTAATCCTTTTACAGGAAATGAAACTGGTCTTTCTACTCCATTCAAATCATCATTGACACCAGTAGCTGAACGAACGAAAAGTGGCGCTGTAACACGAGTCAAATTAAGCTCTGTCGAAAGTGCCATCTGGAAAAAGTCTTTAATCAGAACGATTGCGTGTTCTGTTTCTTTTTCGCCCAAAAGTGACTTGTACTTCTTTTTAGGTAAGTACTTTTCTGATTTTACTGCTTTTTTTGCAGCCGATTTTGTTGTTTTTGTCTGTTTTTCTGATGATTTTTTCATAGGAGTTACCTCAATTTATGCCAAATATTTTAGCACTCCGCACAACTTTTCTCAATATCTTTTTATGCTGTTTTTTGATATAATGGAATTTATGAAGCGCAGTTTTGGTCTGATTTTTATTGTTATTTTTGTTATTTTTCTTTTAGGTGGAATTTTCGTCTGGCAGCAATATTCCTCAAAACAACCATCCGTTCAAAAAACAGAACTCTACCCTTCACAAGACCCAAAAACAGAAAATCCCGCTTCTGAAACTGAGGCTCACTCAAACCAGAAAAACTCAGACTCACCGGACGCTTCAAAAAAACAGAACGCCCAAATTCCACTTAAAGCACAAAAAATTGCGGGACTCGAAATTCCACTCTGCCCGAAAAACGCACTCACAATAACAGCACAAAACTCAGAAGGCGTCCTCGACACGCCTGAAAAAGAAGACTCGCACCAGATCATTTCTCACGCAGGCTACACTCTCTGCTACCGCGATAAATACGAACAGCCTGAATGGGTCTCATACACGCTTGACCGCGCAAAGACAGAAAAAGCAGTCACACGAAACGACAACTTTCGTGCAGACCCAGAAGTCATCACAGGTTCTGCAGCCCTCTCCGACTACAAAAAATCAGGCTTTGACCGCGGGCACATGGCACCAAGTGCAGACTTAACATACTCAGAAGAATCGATGAACGATTCATTTTTCCTAAGCAACATGAGTCCGCAGACAGGAGATTTAAACCGCGGCCTCTGGAAAGAACTTGAACATCACATCAGAACGCTCACAGAAACTTTTGACATTTTGTACATCGTGACAGGTCCTGTTTTAGAAAAAGATGACTACGCGACAATCGGATCAAACGAGGTTGCAGTTCCGGAATTTTATTACAAGGCAATCTGCGGAATTAAAAACGAAAACTGGTTTGCAATCGGTTTTATTCTTCCGAACAAAAAATGTTCAGGTGGAATTTTCGACTACGCGGTCTCAATTGACGAAATTGAAAATCGTACCGGACTTGATTTTTTTAGTTTGCTAGAAGATGAAACAGAAGTTATAATAGAAAAAGAGGTAAATATTTATGAGTGGAAATAAAACAAAAAAAACAAAAGCAATGACTCCTGCACAATTTAATGCAGCTGCCTCTAAAAGAGTTTTTTCTATAATTCAAAAAACTAAAATAATTCCAGTTATTCAAATCACAAAAGATGATGCAGTCAATGTTGTACGCGCCCTTTCAAAAGGCGGAATCAACATCGCAGAAATCACATACAGAACAAAAGACGCAGGTCTTTCAATCAAAGAAATTTCTCAGAAACTTCCTGATGTCCTTGTCGGTGCAGGAACCATCTGCAATGTTCAGCAGGCACGAGACGCAGTTTCTCACGGAGCTCAGTTTATCGTAATGCCAGGATTTGACAAAGAAACAGTTGAATACTGCATCGCAAATGGAATCCCTGTAATCCCGGGTGTTGCAACTCCAACTGAAGTAATGAATGCAATGGCACTTGGTTTAAAAACATTAAAGCTGTTCCCTGCCGAAGTCATCGGTGGAACAGCTTTACTCAAAGCATTAAAAGGTCCGTTCTCAGACATCAAGTTTATCCCAACCGGCGGAATCACGACTGAAAATGCCGTAAACTATTCAAAGCTTTCAAACGTAATCGCAGTCGGCGGAACATGGATTGTAAAACCCGAAATCATCAAACAGAAAAAATGGGACATCATAACAGCCGAAGCACAGAAAGCAGTTATGATGCTTAAGTAAAATCATTAATTATCTTTCATCCATCTCAAGGCCACTTTCACACCATGTAAATGGATATTTTAAAGAATACCTTTGAATATACTGTCTCACTTCACTTTCACCCATAAGGTCTTCTTCATTAATGCATCGATCCATTGCAAAAATTAAATCAAAACCATATACAGTCTTAGCCAATTCAAATCGTGTGAAATATCCAAGAGGAAATTCACTTGTATCATAAATATTTTTAATACAAATCTTTTTCAATTTATTACCATAAAGACAATAAAAAGCAGAAATAGAATCTACAGGTGATGAAAAACCTTCTACAGAAATAACAGGACAATTTAGAGGCTGACTTCCGTCCATAAATTTCATAAATTCTGCACAAGGAATTGAAGCCGCTTCTGCAATATCAATTTTATAAGATTTTTTGTCTTTGATTATAACTACATCCTGTAAATAGATATTGTCTTTATCTGCTGTTGAACAGAAACAGTAAAAGTTAAAATCACTTTTTAAACCGGTTGAATAAAATGTAGAAAGAAGGTTTTCAATTATTCCATCACCATCGATATCTCGAGTTGAAGAATACATACTGATATAACGTCCTGAAAGAACATAATCTTTTCCATCAATTTTTACATTATAATTACGACATAAAACATCATCAACTTTTACAACTTCAGATTCTGCATAACTGATAATATCTACTAAAGTTCCAGCCTTAAAAGACTTATCACCGATTTTTGTATCACACATTAAATAATGAGAGATAGTCTTTGCCTTTTCAGCATCATAATCGTCAGCAGGTAAAAGATTAAATAAAAATTTATTATCACCTATTCCGTTTTCAATATCATATTCTTCCGTATTAAATGAAGGATTAAAATCTTCTG
>JAGHSB010000273.1 GCA_018066075.1 Candidatus Treponema scatequi | reverse complement strand
ATTTTACAGGGAAATGCTCAAAAAAGCAATTTCAGTTTCCCAATTGAAAATAGTATTCTCTGATGCGTTTTCAAGAAGCGCCCTGAGTTTTTCAAGGCTTGCGTCTCCGATTTCTTCTGCCATAGCGTGAGCGTAAGCAGATGTCTCAAGATTAAACCAGTTGAAAATCTCTTTCTTTGTGATTTTTCGTTTTTCAATTACTCTTTCGACTTCGTAAGAAACATTGAAACCTTCGCCTTTGAAAATCTTTACGATTGAATCATTGTTCCATTCAAAAAGTGGATTAGATTTATCACCAAAGAATTTTGTTTCTGCACTTTCCATTTTTGAAAGCATTGTCGCATAAGGTTCGAAAACTTTGTTTCCGAGAATCTGCGATGCAATCAGTTTTGAAATGCGCTGTCCGTTGCATGGAATCTTCTGCGCAATTACGATGTTAAATCCTTTTGCAAGCGGATTTGTTTCTTCTGGTCTTGCAGAAACAGTTTTTGTCTGTGACGCAAGATTTTTTATGTCAGAAATGCTGTTGAACGGATTTCTGAAGAATACGTGGTCAAATACAATTCCCTGCAAAGTAAAGTTGTCGAGCATTGCAGAGAATGTTTCGTTTTCTTTTGGATATTCAAGCAAAGGTTTATCAAGATTTCCGAGAGTTCTTGAATACTGTTCGAGAACCTGTTTTCCTTTTTCACTTCTGCAGACACCGCATGTAACACCCTCTGGAGTTTTACGCGCAACTTCCCAGAGTAAAAGCGCGTCGTCTGCATTCCATATTAAAGAACGGTCATGACGTGAAAGAGTTGCAATCTGAGTCATCGTATCGCGTTCTTTGAGAAGAATTTCTGCACGGTTTGAATCGATTCGTGAACGCCATGATTTATCTGCTTTGTCGAGTGTAGTTTCTTTGTATGCGTTGACTGGAGAGTAAGTTAAATTTTCTGCATTCTTTTTGTCGCCTGACTTGAAATGCTCGTTGATCCACCATTCAGAAATCGGATTATCACCAAACTCTGATTTTGGCATCGCGCAGCTTTTTGCAGTAGGTGAGCGCTTTGCTGCATTTTCGCCGACTGGTTCGAGTGCGTTCTTGCTTCCTGTTTCAAGTGGAACTTCTTTCTCCGCATTCTCATAAAAATCTTCTTTCTCAAGAATTGCCGCAATCTGAAGTTCGCGTCGAGAGAGAACATCATTTCTGATTGTGTCTTCATAGCCCTGATTGCTCGGAGTGTAGAAAACTCTTCCCATGAGTGCATCAGGTAAATACTGCTGTGCAACCCAGTGATCGCGGTAAGCATGCGGGTACAGATATCCGGAACCGTGTCCAAATCCTTCTGCATCGCGGCTTGAATCTTTCAAATGATTCGGGACATCTGCATCTTCTTTTTCAACAGAAGAGAGCGCATCAAAAAATGCCATCGAACTGTTTGACTTTGGACATGTCGAAAGATAAAGTGCTGCGTGTGCAAGATGATATCTTCCTTCTGGTAATCCGACTCTGTCAAAAGCTTCTTCACATGCAGTAACGACTGCAATCGCCATCGGATCTGCCATTCCAGTATCTTCGCACGCAGAGATTAGCATTCTTCTGAAAATAAAATGAGGATCTTCTCCGGCTCTTACCATTCTTGCAAGCCAGTACATTGCAGCGTCAGGATCTCTTCCGCGAAGTGACTTGATGAAAGCGCTGATGATGTCGTAGTGATAGTCGCCGTCTCTGTCGTAGAGAACAACTTTTTTCTGAATCGATTCTTCTGCAGCTTCTTTTGAAATGTAAATTGTACTTCCGTAAGAAGGTTCCGGCGGGTCACCTGCAGGGTTCCATTTTTCAGGAGTAGTTTCTACTGCAAGCTCGAGTGCATTCAAAAGGGATCGCGCATCACCGTTTGCTGTTTCAATCAAATGATCGAGAGCTCCTTCTTCGAACTCTACGTTCCAGTGACCGTAGCCGCGTTCTACATTTTTAAGTGCCTGTTCTGCAGTTTTTCTGAGGTCTTCTATTGTGTGAGGCTTGAGCTGAAACACGCGGCTTCGGCTTACAAGCGCTTTGTTTACTTCGAAGAATGGATTTTCTGTTGTCGCACCGATTAAGATGATAGTTCCGTTTTCGACCCAGGGCAAAAGTGCATCCTGCTGTGCTTTGTTCCAGCGGTGAACTTCGTCTACGAAAAGGATTGTTCGCTTGCAGTAAAGGGTAAAATATTCTTCTGCATTTTTAATTGCCGCACGGATGTCAGCAACCCCTGTTAATACGGCGTTGAGTGTAATGAAGTTACTCTGAGTATGATTTGCGATTACGCGTGCGAGTGTAGTTTTACCAGTTCCAGGAGGACCATAGAAAATAACGGAAGTAAGCTGGTCTGCAGCGATTGCACGGCGCAAAAGTCTTCCGCGTCCGACGATGTGATCCTGCCCGATATATTCATCAAGTGTCTGCGGTCTCATTCGTGCCGCAAGAGGTTCCTTTAATACCGAACTAGAAGTAAACAGTTCATCCATTACTCGATATTCCACTTACCGCGCTCAGGGTAGTAAGACCAGAGTCCTTCATGTGAGAACTGGGCTGAGTTTGAACCTGTTCCATATACCTGGTTTGAAGCATAGATAGTGTTGTCTTTATATGATTCTTCTGGATATACTGCGAGGGCAGCATGATTTTCATAAAGGTTGCTGACTGTACTTGTAAGATTTGAGAATTCTATTTCGCCGCCTGAAGCATCAATAAGTGCAGCTCCTGCTGATGTTCCGATGAGGAGAACATCTGCTGTTTTATTTTCGTTTTTCATTGCGGCAATTGATAGAACCTGTCCTCTGACTCCACTAGAAACTGATGTGTAGTTAGCTTCTGTTCCGTCACTTGTTGCTCTGACCACATTGCCTTTTCCAAAATATATTATACTAGGCGGGGAATCCTTTGTTTCATTTGAACATGAACCATATGATTCAAAGAATCTTACAGTGCCGTCTTTCCACCATACACATGAGTTTTTATTACCTGTTGTTTCCTGAGTCAGTGCGCTCGCGCCGTTTAACTTGTAGATTGTGTTATCAATTCTTATGAATGCATGTCGATTGGCGTTTTTTGGGGAGTTAGTACACATTAATCTGACTTTCTGAGTGTGACTGGAATTTCCGATTAATGTTGTACTAATTTCGTGCCAGTTAATATTGTCTTTATTTGTGTAGTAAATCTTTCTGGTATTTAAGTGTGTTTCACCGTTTCCTGAATCGTTGTCAAAAGTCCAGACGAATGCATAAAGATTGCTGCTGTCAGCTCCGAGAAACTGAACGTGTCCTGCAGGTGAATCTACTTTTTTCCATGATCCATGTGACTTGTTATCTGCGTCTTTGCAATAGATGTTTCCGTTTGCAATGTAGAGCACTTCTTTTCCAGTGCTGTCTGTAGATCTGATGACTCCGTAAATATCACCAAGAATTGTTGCTTCTTCAAGTTTTACTTCTTTATTGATGTTATATAAAATAGGTTCCTGACATGATGAGAAAGCAAATGCGAAAAGCATGCAGGCTGAAATCGTATTAAAAATTTTATTAAATGTTCTCATTTTTTTTGTTTCTCCAGAATTTAGAAGTGATATCTAGCACTGACGCTTACAGTTGCGGCTAAATAGTGCATGTCCTTTTTCGGATCTTTTGTCCACTGTGGAAGCCACATGAAGCTGCCCTGAAGTCCTGCAGACCAGTTTTCGTTGATTCTGTAGAAACATCCTGCATCTCCTTTTACGAAAAGACCAGGAAAGTAGTTGTACTGAAGATATGTTTCTACGGCTGTACCTATATTCAAAGTAATTGGAAATTCGAAATGACCGACGTATGGCTGGTATGTAACTCCGACGCTGAAAGGAATTATTGTGAACATATTGCTTCCGATTGTCGTATTGTAACCGAACATTACATCAACTCCGACTGCGATATACTGTGTTAAAAATTTATGATATCCGAGTGAAAGCCCGCCGCCTACATAGAGCTGTTTGCCGAAACCAATAGGGAAAATCGGCATGACGCTGAGTAAAATATACTGGTCACCGGCTCCGTTTTGAGTAAGGCGAGTTTCTTCTTCTTCGTAGAAGTCGCCTTCATATTCATCTGAATCGTCTTCTGACTTTGTAGTTTCTGTCTTTGATTGTGCAAAAATGTTCTGTGGAACGGCTGCAAAAAGCATTGCAAATGCAAGTACGGCAACCTTTGAAAAACGTTTCATAATTCCTCACTGATAGAATTTAAAT
>JAGHSB010000059.1 GCA_018066075.1 Candidatus Treponema scatequi | reverse complement strand
GTATGCATACGATGCTTTGCAATCGCAAATCCTAAAATAAAGAATCCAAATACAGAACACAAAATCGCAAGAACTTTCTTCGGATTCTTTAATTTATAGAATACATTTTTTACAAGAGAAAAAATATTGTTACAAGTCCAGTAAATTACAAGACCACTCGGAGAATTATAAAGCAGAACTAGAAAGATAACTGCAAGGCCATAAGTCTGAACTTTATCCTTTACAGAAAATCCTTTCAAATAAATAGCTGATGCAACACAGTTAATTAATGTCATCAAAATAGGAAGAACATTAATAGACAGTGCACCAATTTTAATAAGTGCATCCGGAGCTCCAAGATCAGCTATCATTCCTACTGAAGTGCCTTTTAAAATTTCAAGATTAGACAAGAAATTATAAGCAGCCATAAAAAATGGAATCTGCAAAAGCAAAGACAATGATCCGTTAAGGCTCTGAAGTGGACTGTAATTATTAATTTTGTAATAATACTGCTGAATCATAAATCGCTCATCACCCTTAAAAGTTTTGCGAATATGATTAGACCACTTTTCCATTCCCTTCTGAATATCACGTTCTTTTTTCTGAACAACTTCTGCCATCTGATAAAGAGGAAAAGTAAGCAGACTGATTACAACGCTTACACCAATAATAGCGAGAGCCTGATCAGAAGTTTCATGACCAACAAACCTATAGACAATTTCAAAAACAACTTCAACAACAAGTTCAATTGGTGCTATAAAAATATTATATAAAACCGATGCCATAATTATCTCCCGTTTGTAATCTGCTGATATTTATTAATAAGCCAGTCAGCAGTATTTTTTGCGCCCTATCCCATAAATTGCCATGCTTCTTTTCTTACACGTAAACGGGCTGCCTTTAATTCTTTATTTTCAATTACAGAATCAATAATTTCTTTCATACGAGAGAAATCATTTTTATCAAGCTTAATACCTAATTCTTTAAGCTTTTCAAATCGCCATAAAGGTTCATCAATCCAAGCCGCATCATACGGATCTTTATTAAAAGAAGTATCTGCATAAATTATAGGTTTATCAAAAACAAGAGTAAAATCAAAAACAACTCCAGAAAAATCTGTTATAAGCAGATCAGATTCATTCAATACATCAAAGTTATCATTATCTTTATTCCATTTAAAATTTTCATTCTCAGGAAATTTGCGCTGTAAATCTTCCAGTAAAACTTTTTCAGAAGTAAAAGACTGCGGATGAGGACGAACTATAATTTTATATCCTGTCTGAATCAATGCGTTGATGATATCCTCACCATATTTAGAAAGAATTGCACTTGCACCCCACGAAGGAGCAAGAAGTATTGTTTTGTTATTTGTGGAATTTGCATTGCCACCATTTTTTTCAAAACGACTTTTCATCGTATCAAGATAGCAACATCCTGTAATTGCGCATTCTTTTGCTTTCTGATTTCTTAATGCTTCAAGTTTTCTGATATAAGGTTCCTGATACGGTCCGTTAAAAAGAAGAGCATCATAAGCATCAATTCCAAACATTCTGTAAGTAAGAGGCTCCCCTACTTCATGAAAAATATGAACATAATAATCAACGTTAGGACTTCGCTTCCACTGATATACATCAAGACCTGGAGTTGTACTTAAACAAATACCAGCGTTCATCATATTAAGACGAGCAAAAGCCTTATTACCTTCACCAATGAACTTTGCTTTAACATGTTCATATTTTTCACTTAAAGCAGGATCATCAGGACTGGCTGTCCAATATACAAGATCAACTTTTCTTCTTTCAAATTCATCACAAATTGGTTTAAAAATATTCCAGTATCGTTTGTGGTCAGAAAATATTACATATGGAATTTTCGCACTCGAAATCTTTTCTGCTTTTCCGCCGCTCAAAACAAATTTTAATTTAACAAAAACTCGTTTTGCAAAAAAAATCAATGTTGTCGCTATTCCAATCACGATTGAAAACAACATACTTCCCGTACCGGGATCGATGTAAAGGAACATAATTTAACCTCTATAAATAT
>JAGHSB010000038.1 GCA_018066075.1 Candidatus Treponema scatequi | reverse complement strand
TACTTTGTCACCATATTTGTTACCACAGTATGTTGTGATAGCAGCTGACAAAGTTGTCTTACCATGGTCAACGTGACCGATAGTACCAACGTTCATGTGAGGCTTTGTTCTCTGGAACACTTCCTTAGCCATGTTTGTCTCCTTGCCGGCATTTCCTTTTTTTAGTGCCGACATTTTAAAATAATATTTTTGTGTTGCACTTTAAGCCAGAATAGCGATCTTTAAACTAAAAGAACAACCATTCGCATACACATTTTATCGTGATTATATAGAAGAAGATTTGTAGTAGTCGGAAAGTGAACCTCATAAGCGTCAGTGAACTAATCACATTACTTAGTCGATTCTTCATATAATGTTCCATCTATTCGGAACATCTATGGCCGGTACCACCTATCATCATCAATATTTCACGCTTGATGACTGGTCTGGCATCATGGAGCCTGGCAGCAACAAACTGCAGCAGAAACCCCTCGATGCATTCAATCTATAACTACTGTCAACGACAGTCAGTCTCTCACCCAAGGGCCGTAAAACCTGAATATTGCAAAAACAATAAACTTTACGATTTTACCGGATTAAATCCGCCTGACTCTCAAAGAACCCATACCTATCCCTATATGATAAAGATAGGTTTTTATGTTATACAATTTTAAGAAAAAAGATGCAATAGGGAAAATGCAAAAAAGTGCAAATTTATGAAAAATCTGCACTTTTTTGCATTTACTAGAGAACTTCTACAGTTAGCTTGAAATTTGATATGGAAGGTATAGGTTTACGATTTCCATCAGTATGGAATTTAAAGCAGGCACTGCTTGTATCGTTTACGCTACTATTAATAGTAAATTTATGACTGTAACTGAAATTTTTACCATTTCCACCGGTACTTCCAAGAACATTTCCGGGGTCTCCCATCTTTCCAGAATCAAAGGCAGAATCCCAGCCTTCAGGGAAAATTCCAATTCCAAGAACAATACTCATCCAGGGATTGGGTTCTGCCAATGTTCCTGAAACTGAAACTTTAACTTTTGTTCCTTTAGGAAGCGATTTCAAATTTCCGAAGATTTCTTCAGCATTAATATAAAAAACATTGCACGAAATTCCACCATCATAAACCTCGTTGAAAAAATTAATTTTTTCACACTCCAGAGTTTTTGTGTAACCAGAAGCTACCGGAGCAATTTTTGCACCTGCTTCCAGATCAATAATTCTGGCAGAAATAGTAAGATTTTTAATATCAACCTGCTCATTCAAAATATTCGGTCCATATGAAAAAGATAAAGTTGAGCCGGAAGTATTGATGATATCATCCTGCAGCAATATTATTTTTTTTATTGTAAATGGCTTGCCCGGGGCAGTTCCGAGAGAATTATTAATCGAATCCCATCGGAAAATATGAGCGCGTTTCCAGACTTTATTGCCATTTGATATTTGAATTGCCGCAGTTTTTATATTTTTGTCTGGAATTCCACTTATTGTAACTTCGATTGCAGCACCCTTCGGAATTCTTTTATTTCCGGGTAAAATATCTGATAATCTAATATCAAATTCATGATTATATTTACCGGCAGCTTCATTATAAAAATTGCGTACAGCAGATTCTTGATCCTTCGAAAAAGTTTTTGAAGCATTTACCTGAATGATTTCTTTCGCAGGTGCAAAAGGATCTTCAGAAGTTTCTGCTTCATTATTATTTTCAAGTGGAATTTCCTGCGCTACATTCTCAGATGTTTCTATGATCTCTTCTTGAAATTTATTCTGATCTTCTTCAACTGATTGATTCATGTTTTCTGAGATTTCTGTCTGATTGTTTTTTTCTGAAACAACTTCTTCAAAGTTAAGTGTAATCTGTGTTCCTGCAGAAATTGTTTGTTTTTCAGATTTCTTATTTCTGACTGACTTTTTACGTTTATCAGACTGTTCACCAGCAACATACTCAGTTTCAGAAATTTCAACTTCACCGGAAACTACATCGATGGATGCTTCAACAGGAATGTTTTCAACCGGATGATTGATAACTGTAATTTTAACTTCTGATTTTCTTTTAATACTGATTTCTTTTGAACCTGTATAAATTACAAACTCATTGTCAGAAGAATTATTTTTAAGCTGAATATCACCGCTTATAAAATCAATTGAACTTTTTTTCTTATCCTGAAAAACTTGAATTATAGAATTTTCATTCAACTTAATACTTGTACCGTTAGAAAAAAAATCTGCGACAGTTTGAGATTTATCTTCTGTACGAATAATATCTCCATCATAGATATCAGTATTTAATCTGACCTTTTCATAGACATTATGATCAATTAATTTTCGTTCTACTTTATTTTCTTTTAAACTTATTACAGCAATAGGTTTTTCATTCTGTTTTACATAAAGGCTGTTTGTTTCAACAAAAAATAAAGCAAGCGATATGACAGCGAATACTGAACAGATAGAGAAAATAAAATAATCAACTTTATTTAGTCTGGATGTTGTATTTTTTTTCTTCATCATCTGTATTTACCTTTGATAAATCCGGTGCAGTTGTACCGATTATTTTTCTGACATCATCAATTGTTCCCGGATTTTCTTTTCCTGCAAGATTGATAACTGCATACATCTTGATCAAATCTTCTTTACCTTTTACATGAACTCCAGGCATTTCTTCAACGATAATTTTATCTTTGATCAATGCATATGTATTTTCTGTAATCAAAATATCTGTTGCAAAAGGTTTGTTCAAAGCCTCTGTTCGGCTTGCAAGATTTACTGCATCACCGATTACTGTATATTCCATTCGTTCATTTGAACCTATCTGACCTGCAACAACAGCACCCGTATTAATTCCACAGCCGATTTTTACAGGAGGAAGATTCTTTTCTTTGCGTTCTTTGTTAAAATCAAAAAGGCTTTTTCGCATCAATAGAGCCGTAGTTACTGCATTCAAAGCATCTTGCGCAGGACTTCCGCTAGATTCAGGCGCACCCCAAACGGCCATAATTGCGTCACCGATATATTTATCAACGACACCATTTGTTTTATTTACACAATCTACCATGCGGGTCATATACTGATTAAGAAAATCTACGACCTCGGCAGGTGACATTTTTTCTGACATTGCAGTAAAAGAACGGATATCAGAAAAGAAAATTGTTGCCTCACGATTTTCACCACCAAGTGCAAGCTGACCGCTCGCTGCTTTATGGGCAATTGTCTTGTTTGTAAACTTACTGAAAGATGTCATAAGCTTTTCTCGTTCGCTTAATCCGCGGCTCATCTGAATAAATGAAGAAGTTAAAAATCCGATTTCATCTTTCGTTCTCGGTTTTATATCAAGATCAAATTCTCCGCGTTCGATTTGATTTGAAGCTTTTACAAGATCTGCGATAGGATTTGTAATTGTATTACTGAATATTCTTATGATAATAATTGCAACAAAAAGAACAAATAATGAAAGATATATGATTAAATATGTTGTTC
>JAGHSB010000210.1 GCA_018066075.1 Candidatus Treponema scatequi | reverse complement strand
GAATATATGCAACCAGAGGATATAGTAAAAAATGATAAATCAATATACAATTGTTAATATGAAGAAGATATTTGTTTATTTGTTTGTTTTATATGGAATTTTCGCGAAGGGTTTTTCTCAGGAATATAATGAATCGATTAAAAAGCTGGATAATTTTTTAACAATAGGACAACCTTCAAAACGAATGCTTTTTTCTAATGAAGAAGACGAGAATTTCTGGGATGTTGAAGAAGAAGATTTTTTTGATGCCAAAGAAACAATGCGAAATGCAAAAAGATATTACGATGCAGGTGACAATGATTTTGATGCAAAAAAATTTGAATCAGCATGTGAAAATTACAGAAAAGCAGTCACTATTCTTACAATAAGATATTATGTTGTAAGAGAAGACATAAATGGAACTTATAAAGGCGAAGGAAAGCCTCGTGAACTTTTGTACTATTCTCTTTACAACATGGCTTGCTGCAAGAGTAAACTTAAGCAGTTTTCTGAAGCACGCCAGTATCTTTATTATGCTGTTCTCGCAGGATATCCGTATTTTAACTACATCTTAAAAGATGAAGATATGAAGCCATTTTTTGAAGCGTTCCCGGAAACAAAAAAAGAATTAAATTACTGGAAGCAGGCTGGTAATGAACTTTCTACTGTTGCAGGAAAAGAATTTCACAGGGCAGTTTTTAACGGTGGTACAGAAATTACTTTATACAAAGATGGAACATTCAGAGATGAGTGCAAGGATATGTATGGTTGGGGCGGAGAATATGGCACTTATTCAATAAATAATTATGTACTTACTCTAAATTACACTACTCGGTACTGGCACTTACATTCTGATTTTGACTGGCATAAAGCTTATGAAAATGGTGAAAAATTTGAGCTTGATGATTTGTTTGAGAAAGAAGAAAAGCGTGAGGCTTATAAAGAAACTTATAAAATATCAATCTGGCATATAGAATACCCTTATCATGATAATGATAATAGTGTAATGAGATGGGCACCCCAAAAATAAGATTTTCTAGGCTTGGAAATTCCACTAAATTAAAATAAATTACTTGAAAAAGTTATAAAAAAGTTACTCGTTTCTATTGCAAGAAACTTGTAACTATGCTACAATGATACTATAAAAAGAATTAATGCTAATGTTAACAAAGGAGGTTATTCATGGCAGACAAAGAAATTCCTTACAAAATCTATCTTGACGAATCGGAGATGCCTACCTCTTGGTATAACGTTCGCGCGGATATGAAGAACAAACCGGCACCGCTCATCAACCCGGCAACACACAAACCTTGTACAGTTGAAGAGCTCAGCCACGTTTTTTGTGAAGAGCTTGCAAAGCAGGAACTCAATGAGACAGACCGTCTTATCAAAATTCCACAGAAAATCCTCGACTTCTATAAGATGTACCGACCGGCTCCACTTACTCGTGCATACTGCCTCGAGAAAAAGCTCGGAACACCGGCAAAGATTTTTTATAAGTTTGAAGGAAACAACACATCTGGTTCACATAAACTTAATTCAGCAATCGCGCAGGCATATTACGCAAAAGAGCAGGGACTCAAAGGCGTAACAACAGAAACAGGGGCCGGACAGTGGGGAACTGCAATGGCTATGGCCTGTGCATATCTTGATCTTGAGTGTCAGGTTTACCAGGTTCGCTGTTCGTACGAGCAGAAGCCACATCGTCGCGAAGTAATCAGAACTTATGGTGCAAAATGTATTCCGTCTCCTTCGATGGAAACAAAAATAGGCCGTGACATCAACGAAAGATTCCCTGGATGTACAGGTTCTCTCGGATGCGCAATTTCAGAAGCTGTTGAATATGCAACTGAACACGAAGGCTATCGCTATGTTCTTGGTTCTGTTTTGAATCAGGTTTTGCTTCACCAGTCGATTATCGGTATGGAAGCAAAGGCTGCAATGGATAAATATGGAATTAAACCGGACATCATCATCGGTTGTGCAGGCGGCGGATCAAATCTTGGCGGCCTCATCTCTCCATTCATGGGAGAAAAACTCCGTGGTGAAAAAGACTATCAGTTTATCGCCGTAGAACCTGCAAGCTGTCCAAGCCTTACACGCGGTGTTTATGCATATGATTACTGCGACACTGGTAAAGTCTGTCCAATGCAGAAAATGTATACTCTTGGTTCACAGTTTATGCCAAGTGCAAGTCATGCCGGCGGACTCCGCTATCACGGTATGAGTTCCATTTTAAGTCAGCTTTATCACGACGGCTACATGGAAGCACGCTCTGTAGAACAGACATCAGTTTTCGAAGCTGCAGAATATTTCTGCCGCACAGAAGGAACATTGCCTGCTCCAGAAAGTGCCCACGCAATCAAAGTTGCAATCGATGAAGCTCTTAAATGCAAGGAAACTGGAGAAGAAAAAGTAATCCTCTTCGGTCTCACAGGAACAGGTTACTTTGACATGATTAGCTACCAGAAGTTTAACGACGGATTAATGTCAGACTACATTCCAACTGACGAAGAAATCAAAAAGGCAACAGACCTTATTCCAAGATTTGACGGTCAGGAAAAATTTTAGTTAAGTGGAACTTATAACGCCGGCTTTTCGGGGCTGGCTGTGAGTTAAATATGTTAGTTTTTTGCTGAAAGGCGAAAATTGAAGCTGCAGGGAAAAGGTTCAAATTCTTAAACCCTGTAGCTTTTTTTTGTTTTACTTTCATTAAAATTCACTGTAAAATTGATATAGAGAGTTTATAATGAAATTAAATAGTATTCAAAAAGCCAATATTATTGTCACATCGTGCTTCCTGTTTATTTTTGCCGTTTTTGTCATAAGTCAGACCGGCCGTTTTTCGAAAGTACCGCATGTTGATGCAATTCCACAAAACTGCTATTCAGAAACTCTCACTGTAATTACAGACGAAGATTACAATCCATATTCTTTCTATGACGAAGACCACAATTTCTCAGGACACGATGTAGAACTCATTACTCTTGTCGCAAATGAACTTCACATGAACCTCGAACTCAAGTTTATGAACTGGCATAAGGCGATTGAAGAAATGCGCCAGGGAAATGCAGATGTTCTCATGACATGTGACTATTCAGATTCATTTCCCGGAGTTGAAACTCTTTTAAAAACTTTGCCGACTTCTTCAGATGAGTTCATCATTTACTCAAAGAAAAAAATCAGTTCTTCAGATGAAATCTACGGAAAGCGCATCGGTATTATGAAAAACGGAAACGTAATGGCAGAAGTCAACAAGATGAACATCAAGAAATTCTGCATTGAGTTTGAAGACAACAGAAGAGCGATGCAGGCGCTTGTTGACGAGGATGTTGATTTCGTTTTGATGAGGCAGACTGAGGGAACAGTTTTGCTTAGGGAATTTAAAAACCACGTCATCCATGGTTATATCAGTATCGGTCGGAGTGATATGTGTTTCTGTGTAAACAATGAACATCCTGAGATGCTTGAAAAAATTAATGATGCACTTGAAAAAATTAAAATCACCGGTGAATCAGACAACTTAAGAAACAAATGGCTTACAACTTTTGTCAGACCATATTCGATTATGGAAATTGCAGCAAACAACAGCTGGGTAGTTTTCATTTTTACGATGTTCATTCTTGCAACTGCAACTGTTTTTTTTATGACGCATGCACAGAAAAAACAGGTAGAAGAAGAATGGACTCGCAACTCAGAAATCATGGAATGGCTCACTCAGGATTTTATCTGCGTAAACTACATCAAGATTACAGATGATAAAGAACTTGATCCTGTCGTTAACTATCGTGTCTCAGAAAGATTGAAGCAGGCGATTCCAGGATGGGAAAGTGAAAAATATATTTCACATAAACTTGATCTTCTTGCAGAGCATCTTGTTTATGCACCAGATCGTGAAAAGTTTAACGAAGACGTTAAGCGTGCAAAAATAATAAAATCTTTTGCAGAGTCAGACGTTTACTTTTTAAATACGAGACTCTTTATCGACGGGGAACCGTATCACTATCAGATGAAGTTCTCTCCAGTTTACAAAGGTCACAAACTTACCGGAATGGTAGCCGGACTTCACTCGGTTGATAAAGAAACAAAAAAAGAAATGGCAATGCAGGAACAGCTTCAGAGCGCACTTACAAAAGCAGAAATTGCAAACAAAGCAAAGTCAGACTTTCTTTTCAATATGTCACACGACATCAGAACACCGCTTAATGCAATCACAGGCTTTACTTCGATGGCAATCAAACACATCGATGATAAAGAACGCGCTCTCGATTGTCTCGAAAAAATGCAGGAGTCAGGAAACCTTCTTCTTTCTCTTATCAATAGCGTTCTCGATGTAAGTCGCATCGAATCTGGTAAGGCAGTTGTAGAAGAACAGGAAGGAGATGTCCTTTTCAGTTTCGGAAATATCGAAACAACAATGAATGAACTTGCAAAAACAAAAGACATTGCCCTTTCATTTAAATTTGGAAATATCAAAAACAGATATATCCTCTGTGACTTTGGCCGCTGCAACAGAATATTTGTAAACATCATTTCAAATGCAATCAAATATACAAAAGAAGGCGGAACTGTAAAAGTTTTCTGCGAGCAGATTGCAGATGAAAACGAAGGATATGCAGTTTACAGATATACATTTACCGACAACGGAATCGGTATGTCAGAAGAATTTCAGAAGCATGTATTTGATCAGTTCTCGCGAGAAAGAAACGTTACAATCAGCGGCATTCAGGGAATAGGACTTGGAATGGCCGTAGTAAAATCATTTGTTGATTTGATGAACGGTAAAATCGAATGCAAGAGTAAGCTTGGTGAAGGAACGACATTTACAGTTGATCTTCCGTTTAAAGTTTAGAAAGAGGAAAAATATACTGATGTCGTAACTGGTGAGATTTTATCGTCAGGTCAGTTTCGTTCATATTCGATTAAAAATTTCAAAGGAAAGAAAGTTCTTCTTACAGAAGACAATGAGTTTAACCGCGAAATTGCGCTTGATATTCTTTCAGAAAAAGATCTCATTGTTGAAATTGCCGTCAACGGAATTGATGCCGTTAATCACATCAAAGAAAAAGGTCCTGATTATTATGCATTCATCTTAATGGATATTCAGATGCCTGAGATGAATGGTTATGAAGCGACAACAGAAATCAGAAAGCTTTATCCTGATTCAAAAATTCCAATCATCGCACTTTCTGCAAATGCGTTTGCAGAAGATAAAGCAGCTTCACTTGCCGCCGGAATGGACGGACATGTTGCAAAGCCGATTAACACTGACGAACTGTTTAAGATTCTTTCAAGGTTTGTATAAACAAAATAAACTGCATTCCAAAATGAAATGCAGTTTTTTATGTTATTTAATATTTCTGTACCAGTTGTTTCTCAAAGATTTATATTCGTTTTCAAATCGTTCCGTTTTATTTGACATCACATTTGTTCCATACGGTGTGATCCAGTTGATTTCGTAACTGTCTTTGTCTGCATCAACTTTTGAAATGAAAACAAGATGTGCAGTTTTTGTGTCGAAAGTATAATCAACATTTTCTTTTGCAAGTTTTCCGTTTACAAAAATGCCTGGTTTGATTTTAGATTTCTGTCCGTTTGCAAGAATGAACTCTGCAGGAAATTTTGCAACACCTGTGATTGTAAAAATGAGTTCAGATTTTTTATATGGAATGTTGTCCGGGAGCGTTATGTCGAGGACAGTTGTTTCAGAATTGTATTTGCAGTCTTTAAGTGGAATTTCATAAACCGCATTTATATTAAGAATTCTTGCTTGTACAGAAGTAAGTTTTTCAAAAACCATAATTGAATAAAGCTTTCCGTCAAACGATGCTTTTGTATTAACATATGTTGTGTTTGATTTTGATTCCTGAGAAGTTGATTCGCAGGAAGTGAAAGTTGCTGTTAAAATAGCTGCTGCGATTATGATGAAAGTTGAAATAAGTTTTGAAGAAAAAGATTTGTGATTGTTTAAAGAATTTGTCATGTTCATAATTTGACTCTCTGTATTATTG
>JAGHSB010000153.1 GCA_018066075.1 Candidatus Treponema scatequi | reverse complement strand
TAATGATTTTAGCTGCGAATCAACAGCTTGTTTAAAGGCAAAAAATGGATATTAAAGAAAATCTAAACAAAGTTTTATCTCAGATTGATGAAGCATGCAAAAAAGCGGGAAGGGACAGAAGCGAAGTAAAACTCGTCGCAGTAAGCAAGTTCCACCCGATAGAAGAAATCAAAGAGGAAATGGAAGCCGTTCAGTTTTTATTCGGCGAAAACCGTGTTCAGGAAGCTAAAGAAAAGTTTTCAATTTTGATGTCTGAAAACACAACAACAAATGACAGTCCGGCATCAAATGACAGTCCGGCATCAATTCAAAATCCGGCATCAAATGACAGTTCAACATCAATTCAAAACCCGGCCCCTCTTCATAGCCCGGCAATTGACCTTCACATCATCGGATCACTCCAGCGAAACAAAGTCAAGGACGCCGTAAAAATCGCTTCGTGCATCGAGTCTGCAGACCGAATCGAACTTCTTGATGAAATCGAAAAACAATGCGCTAAAATCAATAAAAAGATTTCAATTCTTTTTGAACTTCATACCGGCGAAGAATCCAAATCAGGTTTTGAAAGCGTAGAAAAGGTAAGGGAAGCTCTCAACCTTTTTGTACAAAATAAATATCCGCACATTGAGCCAAAAGGTTTTATGACAATGGCACCATTTACAGAAGACAAAGATTTAATCAGAAAATCTTTTGTAACCCTCCGTGAATGCCGTGATATGATGCAAAAAGAATTTACTCAGTTTGATTTGAAAGAACTCTCCATGGGAATGTCGGCTGATTTTGAAATTGCAATCGAAGAAGGCTCCACAATGGTAAGAGTCGGAACAAGTATTTTCGGACCAAGAAATTATAATTAAGAGGCTTGAATGAAAAAACTTTTATTAATTTTAACAGTTATTTTTTCACTTTTTTCACAGAATCTTTTTGCACAGAGTTCAGAAGAACCTGTTCCTTATGGAGATAATGAATTTCCTGCATGGGCAGAACATATCAGAAGAACTGAAATCCTTACTTTTGGTTCTATGCCATTTGTTACAATCGGTGTTACCCTCGTTTATTCATTTTACAACCTTGCAACTCATGATTTTAACGGAGCATATTTTATCAATCCTTTTACAAAAGAAAACTCACTTACAAGAGATGAACAGGTAGGAATCATCGTAGCTTCATCACTGGTTTCTCTTGGTATCGGCCTTACAAATCTTACAATAAATCTTATCAAAGAAAATGTCGCTAAAAAAAGAAACCTTCAGACGCTTCAACCAAACATCACGATTACGACAATAAACACAGAAATCAACATCGTACCGATTCCACAAAAATATAAACGAGACAAAGAATATATTTTTGGAAATATAGAAAGCGCAGTATATTAGCTTTAGTGGAATTTAAAAGTGCCGTTTTTCAATCACACAATACCAGACACATTCAAATCAACAGAACGCCTCGACAAATATATCGCTTCACTTGAAGACGGTTTTAATCGTTCCAAATTAAAATCAACTGCAACAGAAATTCTCGTAAATGACAAAGCTGCAAAACTTTCACAGAAAGTAAAAGCCGGAGATGTAATCGACATTCAGTGGGATGAAAATATCCCGACTGACATCGAGCCTGAGAAAATTCCACTTAACATAATCTATGAAGATGAAAATGTCACAGTTGTAAATAAAGAACAAGGAATGGTAACTCATCCTGCAGCCGGCAACTGGAACGGAACTTTAGTCAACGCTCTTTTGTATCACTGGGGACGTGAAGCAATCAAAGACCTCGAAGGCGATGAAGATACACAAAAAGTTTTAGCAAACAGAAGACCTGGAATCGTTCACAGGCTTGATAAAGACACTTCAGGAATTATCGTAACAGCAAAAAACAGTGAAGCTCACGAATGGCTTTCTGAACAGTTTTTGCATCACAATCTTCATAAAGAATATATTTTAATTACAAAAGGAAGACCTCCGGCAAGTGCAGGGGACGTTCAGACTCAGATTATCAGAGACCCGCGCGACAGAAAAAAATACAAAGCCGCAGTCGATACGACAGAAGGAAAATTTGCACGAACACTTTATCGAGTAATTGCATACTACGGAAACTATTCTCTCATTCGCGTTCGTCTCAAGACAGGACGCACTCATCAGATTCGCGTTCACATGAAATATCTCGGCTGTCCGATTTTAGGAGACCCGATTTACGGAAAGACTGACGACATTTTCAAAGACGCAACGCTGATGCTCCATTCAAGACAGATCGACATCAAGCTCCCTGGCCGCGAAGATTTCGTAAGGTTCAAAGCCGCAGTCCCTGAACGCTTTCACAAGGTAATAAAAACTTTGAAAGAAAAATACAGCAAAGAAGTTCCGCCGCTTCCAAAAAAGTTAAAAAAGATATAATAAAATGATTTTCACCGTTAATGATAAAACACAGATTAATATCCTCCACAAACCGACTCAGGAAGAACCGTTTGTTTTGATTTACAAGCCGCGTGGCCTTGCAAGTGCACCGCTCACAGCCGACGACAAAAACAACGCACTTTCAATTGTAGCCGGACAATTTGCAGAAGTGAAATCAGTGCGAGGAAAAAAAGAAATCGAATACGGACTTGTTCACCGAATCGACACAGAAACAGACGGACTTTTATTGATTGCCGCAGACCAGAAATTTTACGACTTTATAATTTCAGAACAGCAGAACGACCGATTCATAAAAACATATCACGCAGATTGTGACTTTATCGAAAACATAAACGAGTTCACAGAAGGATTTCCTGTTTGTGAAAATTCCACTTTAATCAAAAAATTAAAAACAGGCGAATCAATTACATTTATTCAATCAAGCGCATTCAGACCGTTTGGTCCCGGACGAAAAGAAGTCAGACCAGTCAGCGCACAGAGCAACACAGCAGCCCTCAAAAAAGGCGGCGACAAAATCTATACAACTGAAATAACAGTCACAAAAAACGCCGGACAGAGAAGTGTTAAAGGACTTACAAATGATGTCATTTCTTCATATTCAGCACTCTGCAAAATCACAAACGGATACAGACACCAGGTTCGCTGTCATCTTGCGTGGTGCGGACTTCCTGTCACAGGGGATGCAAAATACAATCCGTCTTGCAACGAAGTAGAGTCTTGCAACGCAGAAGAAAATAAAAAAACTCTTTCAAAGGATCAGCCTTCAAAAGAGTTTTCATTTACCGCATGCGGTTTACAGTTTAGAAATTATCTTTGCCCGGAAGGAGACTTGAACTCCTACGAGATTGCTCTCACCAGCACCTGAAGCTGGCGTGTCTACCAATTTCACCATTCGGGCTAACAAAATTATAATATCAAAAATCTTATTTTTTTGCAATCGACCGGATTTTTCACATTAAACGTGCATCTGTTTTCTGTTTTAATACGAACATCTCATGAAAAGAATAATCATTACGACTAAAAGTGAAAATGTAATTCCGTAAATCCAGAACGGAAGTGATGAGCTGTTGTAATTTTTTTTGTAAGTGGAATTTGATGCGGCACTTCCTGGTTTGTGAAAGTAGAAGTGACCTTTTGAAGCGCCTTGAGAAAGGCTGTCTGCAGATCCTTTTTTTGAAGTCTTTGCAGGTTTTTCTGCGTAACCGCACTGAGGGCATCCTTTTGAGAAAGCGTGGGCAGAGCCTACTTTTCCGCATTTAGGACAGCGAACAGAAGAGAAGAAGCGGCCGCACTTCTTACAAAAGCGTGCGTTCTGAGCAACTTCTTCTCCACAGTTTTCACAAAAAAATTTAGCTTCTTTTTTCATTATGCTTAAATTACCTGAATCTTAATTTTTGAATTGTTGTTTGTTTTTGAAATTATTTTAGCACTGATATATTTAATTGAGTTTTTATTCTTGAGAGTTGCCTGTGAAATTTCTTCTTCTTCTGAAAGAACAGAAACTAAAGAAGGCGAGTCAGGAATAAATGAAATTACATTGTTTTCAAACTTTGAAACTTTACCAGTGATAAATGCACCGTTCTTTGGATTTGTGAAAATCAAAGAGCAGTTTTTAGATTCTTTATTTGCAAGGATGTCAGAAAGTACTGTAAGTCCTTCTTCATCAATTGAATTAAAGATTCCGGCAATATTGAGTGCTTCTGACTTTTTTTCGTCATCTTCATTAAACTCTCTTTCGCAGTATAGAATTACTTTTGGCACAAAGCCTTCGATTCCACTCTGTACAAACTGAACGAGAGTTTTCCAGTGGCGAGGGTAGCTTGAAGCACTGATTATGATTACTTCCGGTGCAATTTCTTCGACATTGTCGAGGGCTTTTACAAGCCACTTGTAAGTAATTACATCAAAGCCGTCATCAGTGAGTCTAGATTTAATTTTTGAAATTACTGTATCATCGTCAGCGATTAATAAAGCTTTCATTCTGTCCCCAAATTATCAACTGTGTAATCATAAATCTGCCATATTCCGTCGCGTTCCTGGACAAAATATGTATACTGTTTTTTTTCGTAAAAGTTTTTATTCTTGAACCATTCAAGTACAACAACTTTTCCTTCTGTAGCAGTGTAAGTTGTCTTTTTAATTTCAAATCTTTCTGGAATTGCAACGATGTCTGTATCGATTCTGTCTGCCATGAGGTTAGACTTAAAGTCATCGATCATTTTTGCACATTCCTTGCTTGAAGCGCTCTGATACTGGCGTTTTCTGTGTTCATCTTTCTTGAGCATTGTTTCAAGGTCGAGGTAAAGGAAGAACTGATCCCAGAGTGATTTCTGGCGTGCAACGATTGTCTGTTCCACAACTTTGTCAGGTGAAATTGGCTGTGGCTTCAAGATTTCTGCTGTCTGTGACTGAACTGGAATGAAGTTAGAAGAAGATGCAGAAGGAGCAGGGCGAATCTCAAGCGTAAGTCTGTTAGATCTCAATTCGATGAATTTTGATTTATAGAGTTCAGGGTAGAAGCTCAATTCGAGGTAATAAATTGACGGTTCTGTAAACTGGAGGTAATCTTTAACGTTTTCGATGAACGAATATTCTTCACCAGTTTCGAGTGCGATTTCTCTGAAGTAAACATACTGGTTTGTAGTTCTTTTTCTGATGATTTCAGCTGTCTGTTCAAGACCGATGTTCTTTACGTTGTAAGCATTGAAGTCTGCGCTGAACATTCTGTCGTCAGCAAGCTTGAATCTTAAAGTTTCCTGGCCTTTGTTGCAGATTGTAATGTGAACGTAAATAGGGTTGTCAGCAGTTCCATCAGGATAATACATTGTTCTGTCATAAAATTTGATTGTTACCTGTGCATTGCTGAAGTCTGGTCCGTTTGAAGGACTGAAAATACTTTGTGCAAAAAGTGCATTTGCAAACAGAGTAAAAAGTGCTATAAATATATAAGTAATTTTTTTCAAAACTTTTACCTCGCTATTTAATTATCGGACGCTTTCAATGAATACATTATTATCAAATTCATTATTAGATGCAATAAATAAGTGGAAAGTGTTAAATGACCTTACACTTAACTTAACAGATGACAAGTATAATTATCCGCTCGAAATAGAAGGCTCACAGGGAAGTTTTAATGGAATTATTACTGCCGCTTTACTAAATTCCACTAAAAACAAATTTATCTCCCAGATTCAATATCAGGCCGCGGAGAAAAACGTCAAATACGAAAAGACAGTGTCGCTTGATATGCTGGTAGTCGTTCCGACAGACAAAGAAGAAGAGACTGCAATTTCAGACCTTGAATCATTTTCTGAAGATTTTGAAATAATCAGATTGCCGTGGTGGGGCGCCGTTCCATACAGAGCCTGTGCTCCCGGAAGTGCCGTTTTCTTAAAAAGGGCAGGCGCTCTCTCAAAACTCGCAGCCCGCGACGAAAGAAAAGTCAAATCCAAAAAACCGCGCATTTTCATAATGAACGAGCGCGCCTTTTTGACCCCAGTTCCACCGCCAGAATACATCAGAAAAAATACATTCGAACTCTGCAAAGGCCAGAACCTCGACACAATCGAAATCGCCGACAGACTTACTGCAGCAGGATTTTTAAGAGTTCCGAAAGTAAGTGTTCCGGGTGAGTTTACTCTTCGCGGTGAAGTATTGGACATATATCTTGGATCAGAAGAAAATCCTTACCGCATCGTATTTGACTTTGACACAATCGAAACAATCAAAACTTTCTCAGTAGAAAACCAGGCAACAATCGAAGCCGTAGATAAAATTACGATTACTCCTTCAAAAGAAATTCTCTGGACAACAGAACTTGTAGACCAGCTTGAAAAAAACTGCAAAGAGACATTCAAAACCAATCAGTCAATTTCAAACGAATATACGACTGCAACGGGAGCGGCTCCTGTAAATCTTTCTCAAAAGTTTGAAGAGTTTTTAATCAGACTCGATGACAGTCACGAAGCAGAAGGCGAGGAACTTTTATATCCGGCTCTCTTTGAAAAAACTTACAGCGTACTCGATTACATCACAGAAGATACACCTGTTGTATTCTACGACTACGACAGACTCATAAACGCAAAAGAATCTCTCAACCGCGAATACATCGGACTCTACAAAAAAGCTCGACCGACAGACCTCGTTTTAAGTCCTGAAAAAATACTTTTTGACTTTAACGAAAAAATTACAGAACACAAAAAATCAATTTACTTCCGTTCAATTCATACAGACACAGACGAAGCAAAAACAGAAAATTCCACATCAACTATAAAACTCGAACTCGACCCGCCGCGCAGTTTCTTCGGCAACATCAATTACCTCAAGGAACAGATTGCAGACTTGCAGAAAGCCGGCTGGAAGATTTACATTTTTACAAACAACGAAAACCAGAATCTCCGAATCAACGAAATCTTAAAAGATTTTACTGAAAACGCAGTAAAAAACAAAGTTAAATTAATTCCGCTTGAAATATCTTCTGGCTTTGCAGTCCCAGAATTAAAAATAATCGTCATTCAGGAAAACGAAATCTTTGGACGCAAGAAACATGTCCCGAAATCACTGACACATGTAAAGAGTGCAGTCATCGACACATTCGTAGACTTGAACCCAGGCGATTACGTAGTTCACGTTAATTATGGAATCGGTATCTTCAAAGGAATCGAACGCGTAAAATCTACAGGAAACGAACGTGACTACATCAAGCTTGAATACGCCGGCGAAGAGTTTGCATTTGTTCCGATTGAGCAGGTTAACCTCGTTCAGAAATACATCGGTAACGAAGGAAATGCTCCGCGAATTGATACAATCGGTTCCAAGTCATGGGAAAACCGAAAGAACAAAGTTAAAAAAGCAGTTGAAGACATTGCACAAAAACTCATCGATTTGTACTCGAGAAGAAAGGCGAGTGCAGGCTTTGCATTTCCTAAAGACACAGAATGGCAGGTTGCATTTGAAGCAGCATTCCCGTATGAAGACACTCCTGACCAGATTACAGTTACAAAAGAAATCAAAGAAGACATGGAAAAACCTGTTCCAATGGACAGACTTGTCTGTGGTGACGTCGGATACGGAAAAACAGAAATTGCAATGAGGGCAGCGTTCAAGGCAGTACTCGGCGGAAAGCAGGTAGCATTCCTCGCTCCGACAACAATCCTTGCAGAACAGCATTACGAAACTTGCATCGAGCGATTTAAAAACTTTCCTGTTACGATTGCACAGATGTCACGATTTGTCTCTAAAAAAGACCAGAAACAGATTCTCGAAAGACTTGAAAAAGGCGAAATAGACATCCTCGTCGGAACACACAGAATCATTCAGAACGACATCAAGTTCAAGAACCTCGGACTTTTGATGATAGACGAAGAACAGCGCTTTGGAGTCAAAGACAAAGAAAGACTCAAAGTAATGAAAAACAACATCGACTCACTCGCGCTTTCTGCAACACCGATTCCGCGAACACTTCACATGAGCCTTCTCAAAATCCGTGACATGAGCCTTTTGACAACACCGCCTCAGAACAGACATCCGATTGAAACAGTAATTGATGCATACAACGACGACAAAATCGCACGCGCAATCAGAGCAGAAGTCGACAGGGGAGGACAGGTATTCTATCTTCACAACAGAGTCGAAACTCTCGAAGAAACAAGAATAAAACTTGAGCGCCTCGTTCCTGAAATGCTCATCGATACTGCACACGGGCAGATGACATCTGACGAACTTGATGACATTTTCAGAAGATTTAAAATGGGCGGCTTTCATGTTCTCGTTGCAACGACAATCATCGAAAACGGAATCGACATTCCAAATGTAAACACTATCATCATCGACCGCGCTGACATGTATGGCGTAAGCCAGCTCTATCAGCTCCGCGGTCGCGTTGGAAGAAGTGACAAAAAAGCTTACGCATATCTTTTTTACCCTGAAAATAAAGTATTGTCAGAAGTTGCGATGAAGAGGCTTCAGGTAATTTCAGATTTTACAGAACTCGGAAGCGGATTTAAGATTGCGATGAAAGATATGGAAATCAGAGGAGCTGGAAACCTTCTTGGCCGCGATCAGTCAGGAGACGTTTACTCAGTCGGCTTTGACATGTACCTCCGCCTCTTAAACGAAGCAATTTCAATTCTGACAAATACAAAAGAATACAAGCCTGAAACAGAAGTTTTGATGGAACTTGAATATACCGGCTTCATTCCAGAAACTTATGTCAAAAGTCCTCAGACAAAAATGGAAATCTACAAAAAGATTGCCGCAGTCCAGACAAAAGAAGAACTCGACAACATCTATCTTGAGCTTCTCGACAGATTCGGACCAATTCCGGACGAAGTTGTCAGCCTCATAACACTTGCCGAAGTCCGCTGCATCTGTAAGAAATTAAACATAAGTTCCATCAAAGAAAAAAATGGAATCGTCAATGTGGAATTTTCAAAAGTCTCGGCAATCAATGTCGACAAAGTTTTGCGCTTAATCAAAGAAAGTTCAAACACAGTTGCACTTGATGCTTCAAAACCAAATATGCTAATCTTAAAAACAGGTAAAATCGGCTTGAAAGAAAAGAGCGAATTTATCTGTGAAAAGCTATCATTCTTACAAGGTTAGCAGGAGAATTACAAAATGGAAAACGAAGAAACTGAAATTGAATCTTTTAAAAACATTCCGGTATTAATATTATTTTTTTCTGTATTTGCATTTGTTTCTATGTTTTCTATTTCCAAGAAGGTTTCCG
>JAGHSB010000139.1 GCA_018066075.1 Candidatus Treponema scatequi | reverse complement strand
ATTAATGACATCAGACAATAAGAGCATCTGTTCGAGTGTCAAAACTTCTGCTCTGAGCTTGTTGTCAATTTTTGCTTCGTTTAATGCGTAATCTGCACTTTCTGAAGATGACAAAAACTGTGTGAGGTTGTTCTTTACAGTTTTTCTTCTTGCAGAAAATAATGCCCGCTGCATTTTACAGAAGAGCTTCGGATTTTCACAGTTTGGAAACGAATCTTTTTTTGTAAAGAGAACTGCACGGCTGTCTACATTTGGTTTTGGCCAGAAGTTTGCGCCAGAAAGGTCTACGATGTTTTTAATGTCGTATGCCCATGAACAGAGGACGCTGAAAGAAGAATAGTCATCACTACCAGGCTCTGCATTCATTCTTTTTGCAACTTCTTTTTGAATCGTAAAAACGCATTTGTCAAAGCGAACGTTGTTTTCGATTGTTTCTGCGATCAATGTTGCTGCAATGTTGTACGGAAGGTTTCCGAAAAATCTGTCTGGAGCATCTTTGCCTGATTTATTTTTGTATGATTCGAGTTCTTTTTTCCATGTCTTGAGGACATCACCTTCTACGAGAGAAAACTTTTCTTTTTCGGCATATGGCTCAAAAAATTCTTTTACGCATTCTGCAAAGCCGTGGTCGATTTCAAATACAGTTAAATCTGCCCCTCGAGATAAAATTTCATCTGTCATGCAGCCAAGTCCCGGGCCTACTTCCCAGACTTTTGTACTGTCTGAAACGTCGAGTGCGTCTACGATTCTTTTTCTTGCGTCCTGATTTATTAAAAAGTTCTGTCCGAATTATTTCTGCATTGCAAGACCGCGAGAATCAAGAAAATTTTTTATATCCTGAGCACTGTTGTAATCCGGATGAGAAGTCATAGTTTATAAATTCCCTTTAAATTAAAAATACAAACTGAATTATAGCTTAATTAAAGATGTTTTGAAATCCAGTCTGTGATGTCCTGATGAACAACTTCGTTGTTGTTTTCATTCAAAGTTTCGTGTCTGTAACCGACATAGTATTTTGCATTTACATCAGTCATTCCGTTTTTCTGATATTTTGAACAGAGAACTTTTACTGTCTTTGTATAAAGGCCTACAGGATCTTCTGTTCCAGTGATGAAAAGGACAGGAAGGTTCTGCGGAATCTTTTTCATGTTTTTTCCTGAGTGGATGGAATTTAACATGCGGAACATTTCAACGTAAAATTCTGTTGTCATTTTGTAGCCGCACCACTGGTCTGATTTATACATTTCGATGTTTGCTTCGTTGTGAGAAAGCCATCCGAGTTTGTCAGAACCTTTTGGAAGTCTGTTTCCGTTTGCACTGAAAGCCATTGCATCAAGAAGATTTGATACTCGTTTTTTCTGACCGAAGAGGCAGAGAAGTCTTGCAATTCCAAGACCAAAAGACGGTGCGATGCCTGAAGGTCCGCGAGTTCCACTTAAAATACATCCGTCAATTTCGTTCCCGTATGCTTCGATATAGCTCTGACCAATCATCGAACCCCACGAGTGAGCAAGAAGGAAAACTTTTTTGCCAGGAAAATCTTTTTTAACCTGGTCGATGATTTCTTTAAGGTCATCTCTAGTTCTTTCAAAACCTTTTTTATCTGCAAGGTAACCGAATCCCGGCTCGCCCTTTTCTTTCTGTGCCTGTGCAGTTTTACCGTGACCTCTGTGGTCGTGTGCATTTACTGCAAATCCTGCGTCTACAAAAATTGAAGCAGTTCTGTCATAGCGGAGGCCGTGTTCTGCCATTCCGTGTGAAATTACGATTACTGCTTTTGGATCATCATCAGGTGACCATCTGTTAACATTTATCTGAGCTCCGTCGCTCATTGTCTGGTAAAAAGTCTTAGTTGTCATAAGTAAACCTCTGAAGTTTTACACCAAAACCTCTCCAAAAAAGAAGAGATTTCTGATATAATCTTATAT